>JAYVLC010000270.1:0-8895 GCA_043759675.1 Sphingosinicellaceae bacterium | reverse complement strand
CGGCGCAGGATGGCGTGGCCGGTCGCGATGTCGACCAGGGCGGCCTTGCCGAAGCTGCGCCAGAGCATCAGGTTTGAAATATATGTTGAGCTGCGGTCTCGGCCAATCGCCGCCAGCATTTTGTCGAGCAAGTCACCAGCCGGCCCGGAGAACGGCTTGCCAGTGCGGTCATCGTCCGGCGCGGCGGTTTCGCCGACGATCATGACACCGGATGTCGGGTCGCCATCGGCAAAAATCGGGCGGGCGCGAATCGATTCCACCGCGCGCCGCAACGCTTCGAGCGTGTCGCAGCCCGCAAGCGCGGTGGCGAGGGCCGCGGTGTCAACGTCCCTGTCCGACCGGGCAGGGGCGAGCTGCCGACGTTCGCGCGCCGGCGAAACCTGCGCAGGTGCCTGATGGTCGTCGGACCGATCTTCGGCGCTGGCTGCGCCCAGCCAATCGCGCGGGGCCTCGTCGATCAAGGTGTCGACCCCGGCGTCGCGCCACCACGTTAGCGCTGCCAAAGCTTCGCTGCGTGTCATCACCGATTCGGACATTTCCTGCACAGGAAACACTCATGCGATCATTGCGGGTCTGGTCAATTGATATCGGGCTTCCTATTGGTCGGGACATGGCATTTGTGCGACGTGTCGTGGGGCGCAGCAGGACGTGGGAACAGACATGAGCGAACGCGAGTCGATGCCCTATGATGTGGTCATAGTCGGCGGTGGTCCGGCAGGCCTGTCGGCGGCAATCCGGTTGAAACAACTCGCAGCCGCGCAAGGGACCGAGATTTCGGTGTGTATCCTCGAAAAGGGTGCCGAAATCGGCGCGCACATCCTGTCGGGTGCGGTGGTGGATCCGAGGGCGCTGGACGAGCTGTTCCCGGACTGGCGGACGATGGACGGCCACCCACTGACCGTTCCGGTGACCGAGAATCATCACTGGATCCTGACCAAGGCCCGCAAGTTTGATTTTCCACACTGGCTGATGCCGCCGTTCATGAACAACAAGGGCACCTATACGCTCAGCCTTGGCAATTTCTGCCGCTGGCTTGCGACACAGGCTGAAGCTTTGGGGGTCGAAATTTTTCCGGGCTTTGCAGCTGCCGAAGTGCTGTTCAATGACGATGGCTCGGTCAAGGGCGTAGCGACCGGCGACATGGGGGTCGCAAAGGACGGCAGCCACAAACACAGCTACACGCCTGGCCTTGAGCTGCATGCGAAATATACATTCTTCGCCGAAGGGGTCCGCGGACATCTGTCCAAGCAATTGATCCGCAAGTTTGACCTGGCAAGCGATTCCCAGCCGCAGGTTTACGGCCTTGGCATCAAGGAATTGTGGGACATCCCAGCTGACCAGCACGAGCCAGGTCGGGTCATCCACACGCAGGGCTGGCCGCTTGACGGCGAGAACGGCGGCGGTTTCATCTACCATCAGGCCGACGGGCAGGTGGCGCTCGGCTTTGTGACCTGGCTCAATTACAAAAACCCGTATTTGTCACCGTTTGACGAGATGCAGCGCTGGAAAACCCATCCGGCGATCAAGGCAATCCTGACTGGTGGGCGACGGATTTCTTACGGCGCGCGCGCGATCAACGACGGTGGCTGGCAATCGGTGCCCAAACTGGTGTTCCCCGGCGGCGCGCTGATCGGCTGCGCGGCCGGCTTCCTGAACGTCCCGCGCATCAAGGGCAGCCACACGGCGATGAAGACCGGCATGATGGCCGCCGAGGCGGCTTTTGCCGCGATTGCCGCTGACCGCGGGGGTGATGAACTGACGGGCTATTCAGAGGCTTATCAGTCCAGCTGGGTTGAGAAGGAGCTGCGCGGCGTCCGCAACACGTTACCAGCGGTTGAAAAATTTGGTGACCTTGTTGGGACGATCATCGCTGGCATTACGATGTGGCTCGAATATTTCGGGATCCGGCTGCCGTTCACGATGAAACATCATCCGGACAATGAGCAGATCCGCCGTACCGACCACGCCCATCCGATTTCCTATCCGAAACCTGACGGCGTGTTCAGCTTCGACAAACTGTCGTCGGTGTTCCTGTCGAACACCAACCATGAGGAAGACCAGCCCATCCATCTGAAGCTGACCGACCCCGACATCCCGATCACGGTCAATTTGGCGCTCTATGACGAACCGGCGCAGCGTTACTGTCCGGCAGGGGTCTATGAGATTGTCCGGGAGACCGATGGAACCAATCCGCGCCTGCAAATCAACGCGCAGAATTGCGTTCATTGCAAAACCTGCGACATCAAGGACCCGACACAGAATATCAATTGGGTGGTACCAGAGGGCGGCGGGGGGCCGAACTACCCGAATATGTAAGGGACACGCATGCCGATGCTGCCGCGCTTTGTCCTGCTGGTCGCCGCGCTGACTTCGGTGGCGGCAGGAGCGATACCGTCACCCGAACGGGCCTATGTGCTCGGTCGGCACGCCTTTGCCGAGGACGACCTCGCCCGCGCGTCGCGATATTTTGCCGGGGCGCTGGTCGGCGACCCGAATGATCCGACATTGGCACGCCGGGCGTTTGATCTTGCCGTGGCAAGTGGCAACGAACGCCAGGCGGTGGCTCTGGCCCCGCGCCTCGCAAAATCCGATCAATTTGATGCAGCGCTGAGCCTGCTGGCGGTCACCGAGGCTGTGGAGAAGCGCGACTGGCTGGCGCTTGACGCGGCGCGCAAGAAGCTCGCGGATGCCGGGTTTGCGGCGTTCGCTGCCCCGGTGATCGAGGCTTGGGGCCGGTTCGGGCGGGGCGACAAAGCCGGTGCTCTCAAATTGCTCGACCCGGCGTCGCAAGAAGGATTTGGGCGCTCCTACCTGATCGAACACCGTGGCCATATGCTGGCAGCGATGCAGCGATCCGACGAAGCCGCATCGACTTATGGGCTGCTGCTCGGCGGTGACGGTGCGAATATCGTGCGGTTGCGGCTGGCGGCAGCGAGTGCGTTGCAGGCTGGCGGCAAAATTGCCGATGCCAAAAAACTGCTCGAAGGTGGTGGCCATCAGGCTGCGTTTGAAATCGCGCTGGCAAGACTTGCGGCTGGGCAGCCAATCCGCGGGGGTGTCGAGGATCCGCGCGCCGGGATTGCCGGACTCTTCACCCGCATGGCGGCGGACCTGTCGCGGGACAAACCGCTGCCCATCGCTCTGGTTTTGGCGCGCTATGCAACGTTTCTGGCGCCGGGCGACGCGGACGCCTGGCTGGTGACCTCTGATGTCCTTGCCCGCAACGAGCAGGATGACGGTGCGCTTGAGGCGCTGGCCAACATCAAGTCTGATGATCCGCTCATTACTCTGTCTCGGGCGCGGCAAGCCATACTTCTGCAACGGATTGACCGGCAGAAGGAGTCGCTGGTGTTGCTTGAGCAGGCAGCCGCCGCCCAGACGCCGGTGATTGAGGATTGGGCCAGACTTGGGGAAGGGTATAACGGCGCCAGTCGCTATGCCGATGCCGCAACCGCCTATTCCAAGGCGCTGGCGCTGGTAACTGTTTTGGGGCCGGAGCATTGGTACCTCTATTTTGCGCGCGGCGCAGCGCGGGAGCGGGCCGGCGACTGGATCGGGGCACAGGTCGATTTGCGGCAGGCGATTGCGCTCGCCCCCGGTGAGGCGTCGGCGCTCAATTATCTGGGCTATGCGTTGCTTGATCGGGGGGAGCGGATGCCCGAAGCGCAGGCGCTGATTGAACGGGCGGTTGCGGCCAAGCCTGATGACGGTTTCATCGCCGATTCGCTCGGTTGGGCCTATTTCCACACCGGGAAATATGCGCAGGCGGTGGTGCAGCTCGAACGCGCTGTGGCGGCTGTTGCGAATGATCCGACCATCAACGAGCATCTGGGCGACGCCTATTGGAAGGTCGGACGCAAGATCGAGGCGCGCTTCCGCTGGAAAGCAGCGCTTGATGCCGAGCCCGAGAAGGTTGCTGCCGAGCGGGTTTCTGCCAAACTTGACTATGGCCTCGACGTCGCCAGCGCGATGGCCTCGCGCAAGCCGTGATCGATGCCGAGGCGGCATGCGCAAAGCTGAACCTTGCGCTGCATGTGCGACGCCGACGCGCCGACGGCTATCACGAACTGGAAACAATCTTTGCCTTTGCTGAGGCAGGAGACATCGTCAGCCTCGAGGTCGCTGGCCCGGCACTGGTGATTGACGGGCCGTTTGGGGCCGCTGTTGCCCCGGACGCGGACAATCTGGTCCTGCGCGCTGTCGGTGCCCTCCGGTCGGCCAGCGACATCACCAGCGCTGTCTCGCTTCGTTTGACCAAGACCCTTCCGGTAGCCTCCGGACTGGGCGGCGGCTCTGCCGACGCGGCTGCGACACTCCGGCTGCTCAATCGCCACTGGCAGCTGCATTGGCCGATCAACCGGCTGGCAGACCTTGGCACCGATCTGGGTGCCGATGTTGCCGCGTGCGTGTGGAGTCAGACCATGCGCGGGACGGGCAGGGGGGACCGGCTGCATGTGCTGGGGGCCGCCGGCGTTGCAGGAACGTCGGCACTGCTGGTCAATCCCGGCGTCGCGGTACCAACCGGAGCGGTGTTTGCTGCCTGGGATGGGGTTGATCGTGGCCCGCTACCGAACGGCGAGCCGCTTGCGGCGGCGTCGGCCGGGCGGAATGATCTCGAAGCGCCTGCCCGTGCCTTGCAACCGGTGATCGGTGATGTGCTGGCCGCGCTGTCATCGCAGACCGGCGCGACGCTGGTGCGCATGTCCGGATCAGGTGCGACTTGTTTTGCGTTGTTTTCCAGCGCCGCGGCCTGCGAGTCTGCCGCTGTTGCCATCTCTGCCGCTCGGCCGCGATGGTGGGTGCTGCCGACCCGTCTGGTTTGATGACGCAGCCCGCGCTATGGACAGGGCCATGACCGATATCATCGCGCCGAAGGCCAATAGCTGGCCAAAATTCGTCTGGGACGATCCGTTGCTGCTCGATGCAGCGCTGACCGAAGAGGAGCGGCTGGTTCGCGACTCGGCCCGCGCGTTTGCCGATGCCGAGCTGATGCCGATTGTCCGCCATGCCAACCGGCATGAGACCAGCGACCGGTCGCTGATGGCGAAGTTTGGCGACATGGGCCTGCTCGGGCCGACAATCGAGGGCTATGGCTGCCCGGGTGTATCCTATGTGTCGTATGGATTGATCGCGCGCGAGGTCGAACGCGCTGACTCAGCCTATCGCTCCGCGATGTCGGTGCAATCGTCGCTGGTGATGTATCCAATACATGCCTATGGCACCGAGGCGCAGCGCCAGCGGTATTTGCCCAAATTGGCGAGCGGGGAATGGATCGGCTCCTTCGGGCTGACCGAGCCGGATGCTGGTTCCGATCCGGGCGGCATGAAGACCCGCGCCCGCAAGGTACAGGGCGGCTATGTCCTCGATGGCGCGAAAATGTGGATCACCTCCTCGCCCTATGCCGATGTGATGGTGGTCTGGGCCAAGACCGACGATGATGCGATCCGCGGCTTCATACTTGAGCGCGGCGACAAGGGCCTGTCGACTCCGAAGATCGAGGGAAAATTTTCGTTGCGGGCCTGGGTCACCGGTGAAATCGTGATGGAAGGCGTCGAAATCCCGGACGATCGGCTGTTGCCCGGCGCGCGCGGTCTAGGCGGACCGTTCGGCTGCCTCAACAACGCGCGTTACGGTATTGCCTGGGGCGCAATGGGGGCAGCCGAATATTGCTGGCACGCTGCCCGGCAGTATGGGCTGGACCGCAAACAGTTCGGACGCCCGCTGGCGGCAACCCAGCTGTTTCAGAAAAAGCTCGCCGATATGCAGACCGAGATCACGCTTGGGCTGACAGCTGCGCTGGCGGCTGGCCGTTTGATGGACGATCACCGGCTGGCACCGGAAGCGATCAGCCTGATCAAGCGCAACAATTGCGGCAAAGCACTCGCCATTGCCCGGGAGGCGCGCGATATGCACGGCGGCAACGGCATCTCCGACGAATATGGCGTTATTCGCCATGTCATGAACCTTGAAGCCGTCAATACCTATGAGGGGACGCATGACGTCCACGCCCTCATCCTCGGCCGCGCCCAGACCGGCATCCAGGCGTTCAGCTGACCTGCCCTCACTCGATGCGCTGCGCCCCAGCGCAGCGCGTCGGAGTAGCCCGGCGATAAAATCCTCTCGGCGCGCCAATTGTGCAATGCACCATGTGCATAGGTGTCATGCAATTCATGTGAAACTCAAATTAGCTGTTGACCAGATTCCGAGTCGCGCTTAAAGCACAACTCAGATGTTTCTGAGTAAGGCTCAACAAGCGGCCGGCCCCCGCAGCTAAGAAGGAAAACGACCATGAACCGCTCTTTCATCACTGCTCCGGTCGCAATCATCATGACCGTCCTGACGCTCGCCAGCGCCACGCCTGCCTTTGCGCAGAGCGACGTTTGCGAAGCGACCCCGACCGCGATCCGCGCCGCTGCTGCAACCGGCACCGATGCCAGCGCCAACAGGAGCGCGCTTCACCTCGTCAACGTCGGCGTCCAGCTTTGCGAAGCCGGCAACAAGCGTGAAGCCAATCTGAAGTTCAAGTCGGCTGCCAAGGCGCTGAACGTCGAATATGCGTCGCTGATTGCTGCCAAATAACACCCATTCCCTCCCCCGGGAATTGCTAGGGCCGCACCATCCCCCCCGGTGCGGCCCTTTTTTTGCGCGTTGGTTTCCGGCATGTCAGTCGGAGAATTGGGCCGGGTGCCGGGGGTGAGCGTGAAGACAGGAAATGTGGCTCCGCTCGATATTGTGTGCGGGGCGTCAGCATCCCGGTTGCTGATTTGCGCAGACCATGCGTCGAACCATGTGCCAGCCGGGATCGACCTTGGTGTCGCTGCATCGCTGATGCGCGACCATATCGCCGTTGATATCGGAGCCGGCACATTGGCGAGGGGGATCGCAGCCCGGCTTGGCGGGCATGCGATACTCGGCCATGTTTCGCGGCTGGTGGTCGATCTCAACCGGGAGGAGGAAGCCGCAGCGCTGATCCCCGAATCGAGCGATGGTCACCGGATTCCGGGCAATGTCACGCTGGCGTTGGCAGAACGCGAGAGCCGATTGGCCACTCTACACCGGCCCTATCACGATGCGATCACCAGCCCGATCGACCGCCAGCAGGTCAACTTCATCGTTTCGGTGCACAGCTTTACACCTGCCTTGGCAAGTCGATCAGGGACACGTCCCTGGCCGGTCGGGATTCTCTACAATGTCGATGACCGTGCAGCGGTTGCGGCGATTGCGCTGTTGATGGCGCGAGGGGTCAACGTCGGGGACAACCAGCCCTATTCGGGGCGGGTCCTCAACTACACGATGAACCGCCACGCCGAGGCGCGCGGACTGCCGTATCTCGGGTTTGAAGTGCGCCAAGACGAACTCGCGACGCCAGATGGCATTGCGCGGTGGACGACATTGCTGTCTGAAATCGTCGCGGAAACCCGCGCGCAGCTCTAGCGCTTGCGGCGGCGTAGGCCCAAAGCAAGCAGCCCCAATCCCATGAGACCAACGGCTGCGGGTTCGGGTGTTGCAATCGTGACCGAATCCCAGAATCGGATGTGCGAGATAGTGGGATTCTGTGTCCCGTTGGTCAGGATGCCTTCGGTCGAATAGCGTCCTGCAAATACGCCGGTTGGAATTTGATATAGAGCGAAGGAATTGGCACCCTTGAGCGTAATATAGGTGAGCTTGGACGTCCCAGCCTGCATGGCGGCGATCAGCCAAGGGGCCGCGGCCCACGTAAAGGACTTCTGGTCACTTGCCATCCAAATTTGGATTCCACTGTGGCCCGTTAGGTTGAACGTCGTGCAGGGCACGTTGCTGCAGCCGGTATCGTCGCTGCTCGAAATGCCAAATTCCTTACGGAGCGTCAGGTCAACGATGTCACGGGTTGCCAGGTGGATTTGCTTTTCGACAGACGTATCAGGGTCACCGCCGCCTGTGTTTGTATAATAGCCGTCGCCTCCATTTGGATAGGCCGACCCTGTCCCGGAAATACAGCCCACCGACTTAAGATCAATTTTCTGAAAGGTGTTTGTGCCACCTAGCGCCATGTCCATGGGGTTCCGGCAGTAGATCACCGGAGTTGCACCGCCAACCGTGTTGTAGGGATTGGTCGGCATGGTAAGGGCTTGCGCCGGAACGCCATTCAGACAAACGATTGCGACCGCTGCGGCGGCAAAAAGGCCCCGCAAGCGCTTCGCGATCAAGTGTCGATGAGCTGAACTAATCATATCTGCGCTACCATCTAGCAAATTCGATACCAACTCGCAATAATCGTGGCATTCCAATGTGAAAGATTCGGGGTGGGTGTGCGGCTTTGTCGCGTATGTAAAATTTTCCGACATGTTTCATGGTTAACCCGGTTCAATTTGAGAGGCCCAGCATGAGTGATCCCCGGTTCGACAAGTCCCGCCTGCCGAGTCGGCATGTGAGTGTCGGCCCTGAACGCGCGCCGCACCGGTCCTATTATTATGCGATGGGACTTGATGAGGAGGCGATTGCGCGGCCGTTCGTCGGGATCGCGTCGGCTGGCAACGATAGTGCGCCGTGTAACACGACGCTTGATGCGCAGGCAGATATCGCGCGGATCGGTGTGACCGAGGCCGGCGGAATGCCGCGCCGGTTCAACACGATTACCGTCACTGACGGCATTGCCATGGGCCATCAGGGCATGAAATCTTCGCTGGTCAGCCGGGAGATTATCGCCGATTCGATCGAGGCGTCGATGCGTGGCCATTGCTATGACGCGCTGATCGGCTTTGCCGGGTGTGACAAAAGTCTGCCGGGCATGATGATGTCGATGCTGCGCCTGAATGTGCCGTCGATCTTCGTCTATGGCGGCTCGATCCTGCCGGGCCGGTTCGACCAGAAGGATGTGACTGTCGTCGATGTATTCGAGGCGGTCGGCAAATATTC
>JAYVLC010000269.1:0-1599 GCA_043759675.1 Sphingosinicellaceae bacterium | reverse complement strand
GCTGCCCGCACGGACGTTGACCGAGGCGCATTTCTCGGCGTTTCAGGCCCTGTCTGGCGACAATCATCCGATCCACTATGACCGCGAATATTGTCGGACGGCGGGACATGCAGACTTGCTCGCGCATGGACTTCAGGTGCTGGCGCTGACCGCTGCGGGTGCCGGGCTGCTACCGCATTTGATGGGCGAAAAGCTGGTCGGCATGATCGAAGTGGAGGCTAGGATACTGAAACCGGTGCTTTGCGGCGATACCCTGTATCCGATGCTGGAGATCATTGAACTCCGACAGCAGCGCACGACAGGGGTGCTGCGCGTCGCTGCAACCATCGACAACCAGCGCGGCGAGCGGGTGCTTGCTGGCAGCCACGCCTATGTGCTGCGGCTTTAAGCGGCCTTGGCAAGGGCCGGAGCTTCCAGCCCGAATTCGGCCTCGGCTCCGGCGATCAGTGCGCGGTCGTCATGATCCCAAGGGTGGAAGCTTGGGCGGAACCACGCCAGCCACTGGGGGAACACGCGGCGGAGCGCACCGGGCTTACCGACGAGATACCAGACGACTTTCGCGACAGCCGTCCAGCCGGTGATGCCGTCCTGACGCAGCAGATCAAGCGTGTCGCGGCTGCGGCCCCTGACAAAATTCTTCGACACATTGAGCATGATGATCGCGCGCAGCAGGTAGCGTTTCCGGGCAGGCAGGTTCCGGCTGGCGTGCAGGAAGGTGTCATAGGCCACGGCCTTGTGCTCGATTTCCTCGATCGCATGCCAGGACCACATCCGGCGCGCCTCGGGCGAGGCACCGGCAAAGCTGTCGGCGTGCGACAGCATGGAGTTGGCAAAGATTGCCGTGAAATGTTCGAGCGCGGCAGTGATGGTTAGCTGCACCAGCGGGGTTTGGGCACGGCTGAGGGTCAGCCGTTCGCGGATCCAGTCGTCCATGTGCGCGGTTTCATATCCGGCATCGGTGACCTGCCGATTGAACGCGACATGCTCGCGCGTGTGCAGCACCTCCTGTTTCACAAAGGCGGTGATCTGTGACTTCAGCGGTTCCGGCACCTCGTCGCGGTAACGGCGCACCGCCTCGATGAAGAAGGCCTCGCCCTGCGGAAAGGTCACCGACATCGCATTGTTGAACGCCGTTGCGACCGGATCACCATTCAGCCACCAGCGTTCCCGCTTCTCGTCCCGGCCAAAGGCGATGTTGCGGGGGGTGATTGACAGGTCGGTCGGGGTACGGCTGGTCATGGTAGTTTCCTCGAAATCGCCACCGCCACGCTGCTGGGGATGATCGTGTCGCGTTAGCCGCGCCGTAGAATTACCTGCATGCTGCGGACGCCGTGCACGAATGACGATGCGACGCGGTCAGGTTCGCCAACCACCTCGGGCGTGAGCTTGCGGGCGACGAGTTCCTGCATCAGGATTGCCAGCTGCAATTCGGCCAGACGGGCCCCGACGCAGCGGTGGATGCCGTAGCCGAAGGCGACGTGGCGGCGGGCGTTGGGCCGGTCGGCGATATAAGCCTCGGCATTGGGGAATATGCTCTCATCGCGATTGCCCGACATGTACCAGAGCACGACCTTGCTGCGCTTCGGCAGGGTCTTGCCG
>JAYVLC010000268.1:0-3927 GCA_043759675.1 Sphingosinicellaceae bacterium | reverse complement strand
TGGCGCGATCAGCAGCAGTTTGACCCCATAGGCGTCGTTCACGGTGTAACCGGCGATGAGCATACCGGTCAGCAGGCCCCACCGGACCCCGGCGCGGGCCCCGGCTTCACGGAAGCGTGACAGGTTGCCCTGTGTCGCGATCAGCCCGATCCCGGCGACAACGGTAATCAGCCCGGCGATACGCAGCAGGGTTGGGGTCTCCGCCAGCAGTACAAATCCGCCGATGGCGGCGATGGCCGGACCGCTGCCCCGCGCAATCGGATAGACCACCGACAAATCAGCAACCTGATAGCCGCGTTGCAGCGCCAAACTATAGCCGAGGTGCAGAAACGCGCTGGCCGCAATGCAGACCGCAATCGGAACGCTCCAGATCATGCCGCCGGTCGCGATGACCCAGACGACCCAGGGCAGATAGAAGATGCAGGCAAAGAAGTTGTTGGCGAGCACGAATGCCGGGCCTGCGGCAGCGGCGCGCTTGGCGAGCAGGTTCCAGGTGGCGTGCAGGACAGCCGCCAGCATGACCATCGACAGCGGGACAGTCATTGCGGGCACGCGGTCTCCGGGACAGTGACGCTCAGCAGCGGACGTGGCATAGCAGCCAGCATAGCAGCCAGCGGAGCAGATGACATGGTGCGGATCGGTGTTCTTGGCGCGGCAGGCCGGATGGGGCAGGCACTGGCGGCTGCGATTGCTGCAACGCCGGGGGCGACGCTGGCGGGCGGGGTTGAGCGTGCGGGGCACGACGCGATTGGTTCGGCCTTTGGCGCTGGCGTGATTGGCGGCGACCTGGCGGCGCTGGCAGCTGTGTCGGATGTGCTGGTTGATTTCACCGCGCCGGGTGCACTCGCAGACAGCCTGGCAGCGGCGCAGGCAGGAAATTGCGCATTGCTCGTTGGCACGACAGGGCTTGAGCCCTCGCACCATGTAGCAATTGATGCCGCAGCGTCGGGGACTGCGGTGTTGCAGGCAACCAACACCTCGCTCGGCGTGAATTTGCTGGCGGCGCTGGTCGAGCAGGCGGCGCGGGCGCTCGGGCCGGACTGGGACATCGAGATTGTCGAAATGCACCACCGTCACAAAGTCGATGCGCCGTCCGGCACGGCGCTGTCGCTGGGAGAGGCAGCCGCGCGAGGCCGGGGGATCGACCTGTCCAGCCATAGCGAACGCGGACGGGACGGAGTCGGCGCGGCGCGGGCAACTGGCGCGATTGGCTTTGCGTCGCTGCGCGGTGGCTCGGTTGCAGGCGATCATATGGTGGTGCTGGCGGGCGACGGGGAGCGGATCGAGCTTGGTCACCGGGCCGAAGGCCGGGAGATATTTGCGCGCGGCGCGGTGAAAGCGGCGATGTGGCTCGCGGGTAAACCGGCGCGGCGATATGCGATGGCCGAAGTCCTGGGGCTTTAGTGGCGAAGGCCTTTAGCAAGCGTGAGGCCGACGCGTTTTTTGCGCGGCTGTCAGCGTTGAACCCCGAACCTCGGACCGAATTGGCCTATGTCAACGCCTATACCCTGCTGGTCGCGGTCGCGCTGTCGGCGCAATCAACCGATATCGGGGTCAACAAGGCGACCGCAAAGCTGTTTGCCGAGGTGCAAACCCCGGAGGCGATGATCGAACTGGGCGAGGCTGGGCTGAAGCAGCATATCCGCACCATTGGGCTGTTCAACACCAAGGCGAAGAATGTCATCGCGCTGAGCGAGGCGCTGGTGGCAAAGCACGGCGGGCAGGTGCCGCCGGACCGTGACTCGCTGGAGGCACTGCCGGGAGTCGGGCGCAAGACCGCCAATGTCGTGCTGAATGTCGCCTTCGGGCAGGAAACGATGGCGGTCGACACGCATATCTTCCGGGTCGGGAATCGCACCGGGATGGCCCGGGGCAAAACCCCACGCGCGGTGGAAGATGGGCTGGTGAAAATCATCCCGGCCCCGTGGCGGCGCGATGCGCACAATTGGCTGATCCTGCTTGGCCGCTACACCTGTCTGGCGCGCGCGCCCCGCTGTTTTACCTGCCCCGTCGCCGACTTGTGCCGGTTTGAGGACAAGACGTCGGGGCCGTCGCGGTAGTTCAGCCAGCGTTCAGCCGCGCTGCGATAGTCAGGAGCTCCCCCCTGTACCCTGACGTTGCGTTGCGTACCCTTTCCCTCCAAAGTTCCGGAGGAGTTTTGGGAGAAGTAAGATGCAGAAGCTGATCACTATTGCAGCGTTGGCCCTGTTGGCCTCATGCGCCCCGGCGTCTGCCCCGCCAGCGGTTGCTGTGGCACCCGCGTCACCTGTCCCCGCCGCTGCCGCAAGAAGCTGCGTGTCCCTTAGCGCGATCAGCGAAGCTAGGGTAATCGATGACAGCACCATTGATTTCCATATGCGCGATGGAACCGTGCTGAAAAACACCCTGCCGCACAGCTGCCCGTCGCTTGGCTTTGAAAAGGCGTTCACCTATGCGACGTCGCTCAGCCAGCTGTGTTCAGTTGATATCATCAGCGTGATCCAGCAGGGCGGCGGCCCGCAGATTGGCGCAAGCTGTGGCCTTGGTGTCTTTGTGCCGACCGTGGTTGCGGCGCGCTAGACAGGTCTTCGCATATCGGGGAGATGCGCGGGCTACGGGTCAATGTGCAGCATTGGGACTCCCAGACCCGGTAGCTTGACAGCGATTCACAAACATTGTTGCCTGTTGCAGCGCACAATGACGGAGAAGTTCATGCAGTCAACTGCCGCCACACGACCATCGCTCGGCCTCGCCTTCATCGAGCTGAATCGTGCGCTTCTCGAATTCGCGACCCTGCCGATTGCTGCACCTTTGCTGCGCCAGGCGGCAAAGGGCGACGGCCATCCGGTGTTGGTGATGCCAGGGTTTACCGCAAGTGATCGTTCGACCGGTATCCTGCGCCGCTATCTCGATGAGCTCGGCTATGACACCTATGCATGGGAGCTGGGTCGCAACCTTGGGCCGCGCGCGATTGGCTACAAGGGGGAAAAACTGATTGAGCGGCTCGCGGCAATCCATGCCCTGACCGGCAAAAAGGTCAGCCTGATCGGCTGGAGCCTTGGCGGGGTCATGGCGCGGCAACTGTCACGGCGCATGCCCGATGCGGTGCGCCAGGTGATTTCACTCGGTAGCCCGTTTGCCGGGGACCCGCGCACCAGCAACGTCTGGCGTGTCTATGAGCAGGTCGCCGGGCAGCGCATCGACAGCGAGGATATCCAGAGCCAGCTGCGTGAAAGCCGCGAGGCCCCGCCGGTGCCGTCCACCGCCATCTATTCCAAGACCGATGGCATCGTCGCGTGGCGGAGCTGCATCGAGCCTGACACCGCAACCACTGACAATATCGAGGTGCTGGGCAGCCACTGCGGACTCGGCATCAACCCGGCGGTGCTTTATGCCGTCGCCGACCGGTTGGCCCAGGCCGAAGACGGCTGGGCCCCGTTCCACCGCAACGGTTGGCGCGCCGCCGTTTATCCGTCGTCGGGCGCCGTGCACTGAAATCCCCGCTCTCCCGGTGAGGGAGAGGGGGGACTGCATCAGTCCTTCTTGCCCATCATCGGGGCAATGGCTTCGCGACCGAAGCGGGCGATCAGTTCGCCGAGTTCCTTGACCTGCTCCATGCCGCGCGTCCCTTGGGCGCGGATGAAATCGGCCTGAACCTGCATGACTTCGTTGAGGTTCTTTGCCTGAGCAGCGGCGCGGAGCGCGTTGAACGCCTCCCGGGCATTGGCTTCGGCGTGGTTGATCACGGTGACATTCAGCGACTGGCCATTTTCGGCGGCCTTGGCGCCTGCTGCCTTCAGCGATTCACCGGCATTCTTCAACGGCTCTGACATGCGGTCAGCGAAATTCTTGGCGTCGGTCATGATACTCTCCTTCGTGATCAATGGGCGGCGTGGGCGGCGATCAGGTCCACGACCATTGGCAGCGCGTGCGGCGGCAGATCGTGCG
>JAYVLC010000267.1:0-9302 GCA_043759675.1 Sphingosinicellaceae bacterium | reverse complement strand
GGCGATGTGATGCTGTTCGAGCCGGGACCAGAGATGCGGCATCTTGGGGTGTGGACCGGCGTCAGTTTGATCCATGCCCATGCTGGTTTGCGCCGCGTGGTTGAGGGACCGGTTGATCCGGCCTGGACCCTGATTGGCATTTACAGATTTCGGTGAGGAGTGGCGCATGGCGACGCTGGTGCTGGGTGCGGTCGGCGGGCTGCTGGGCGGGCCGCTCGGGGTGATTGTCGGGAGTGCGATCGGGCAAGGCATTGACCGGGCGGTGCTGTCGGGTGGGGGACGCAGGCAGGGGCCACGGCTGAGTGACCTTGCGGTGCAGGGGTCGAGTTACGGCGAGGCGATCCCGCGATTGTACGGGATGACCCGGGTCGCGGGGCAGGTCATTTGGTCAACCGGGCTGGTCGAGACCGCCCATTCGTCGGGCGGCGGCAAGCGGTCACGCGGGCGGACCACAAGTTACAGCCATGCAGCGTCGTTTGCGGTGTTGCTGTCAGCGCGTGAGATTGTGTCGGTCCGGCGGGTTTGGGCCGACGGCAAGCTGCTGCGCGGGTCGGATGGTGGCATGTTGTTCCCCGGCGTGATGCGGGTGCACACAGGTGGCGAGGGGCAGGCGGCGGACGTGTTGATCGCGTCAGCCGAAGGTGTCGATGGCGCCCCGGCCTATCGCGGCCTTGCCTATGCGGTGTTTGAGGATTTGCAACTGGCGGAATTTGCCAACCGCGTACCCAATCTGACCTTTGAGATTGAAGCGGATGCGGGGCCGGTGACCGCCGGGGTGATTGCGAGCGACCTGTTTGATGCAGCAGATGTCGGGGTGCCGGATACCAGTGGAGCAGGCGGGAGCCTTGTCGGGTTTTCGGTTGGGCGGCAGGCGAGTTTGCGCCAGGTGCTCGGGACGCTGGGGCAATTGGTGCCGCTGTCGGCCCATGATGATGGCGTACAGCTGGTGGTGACGAGCGCCGCGCCGACGGCGGTGCCGGTGGCCGACGCCGACCTTGGCGGGACGAGCGGTCGCGGCGTGCGGCTGCGGGCGATGACGCGGCGCGCTGCGGCAGACGCGCTGCCGGGTGAGGTGGTCGTTGGCTTTGCTGATCCGGCGCGGGATTATCAGCCGGGATTGCAGCGGGCGCGGCGGCGCGGCGGCGCGGTCAATGAGGCCTATGACCTGCCAGCAACACTTGCGGCGGGCGACGCCAAGGCCTGTGCCGAACGGCTGCTCGCCGATGCCTGGGCCGGGCGGGTAACCGGCGAAGTCGCGCTGCCGTGGCGTTGGGCCGGGCTGGCTCCGGGTGATGCAGTGCGGGTTGAGGCGGCCGACTGGCGGGTGCGTGGCTGGACCATGGAGGGGCTGGCCATATCACTCGATGTGGAACGGATGCCGGAGGTCATATCGATGGCGACGGCTGCCAGTGATGGCGGGCGCGCGAACATTGATGTCGATCTCCCGCACGGGCCAACGGTTCTGGAAGTTCTGGATCTGCCGCCGATCGGTGCGGAGTTGCCGGTGACAGCGCGGCTGTGGCTGGCGGCGGCAGGACCAAGTGCCGGGTGGCGACGGGCAGAGGTGCTGGTCAGCCGAGATGCCGGTGCGACCTATGAGAGTCTGGGTGTGACCAGCGGGCAAGCGGTGCTGGGAACAGCGGTCACCATGTTGGGCAGCGGGCCGTGCGAGCGATGGGACCGGCGGAATAGCGTTGAGGTTGAGCTGCTGAATGACGCGATGTGGCTGGAGGGCCGCAGCGTGGC
Organism: Sphingosinicellaceae bacterium; assembly: GCA_043759675.1. Classification (GTDB taxonomy): domain Bacteria; phylum Pseudomonadota; class Alphaproteobacteria; order Sphingomonadales; family Sphingomonadaceae; genus JADCGM01. The sequence goes on along the minus strand of JAYVLC010000267.1, from coordinate 7,556 downwards.
GTCGGTGCTAGCAGGCGCGAACCTTGCGGTGATTGGGGATGAGCTGGTGCAGTTTGTCTCTGTTGAAGCACTGGGTGCACGGCGGTTCCGGCTGTCGGGTCTGCTGCGGGGACGGCGAGGCAGTGAGGCGGCTGCCACTGCGCATACCGGCGGTGAGCGGTTCGTTCTGCTCGATCCGGTTGCGTTGCTGCCATTTGATGCCCCGGTCGGCCGCATTGGCGGGACATTGATGTTCAAGGCGGTAGGTCCGGGCGATCCTGCCGGTGGCGTCCCGGTCGTGACGACGCAGGTGACCGGGCAAGCGCTGCGGCCACTTGGCCCCGTTCACGTCCGGGGAAGCCGGGCAGGAGGCGGCGACATCGACATTCGCTGGACGCGGCGCAGCCGACAGGGGTTCGACTGGATTGATGGTGCCGACGCGCCGCTTGGGGAAGAATCCGAACGGTATGAGCTGACAATCGGATCAGCTGGGCCGGTGCTGCGAACCAGCACCGCATTCGAGCCGCGATTTACCTACATTGCCGCTGATCAAACGGCGGATTTCGGTGGGCCGGTCGTCGATGTTGACGTCCGTATCGCCCAGACCAGCGCGCTGACCGGACCCGGCGCGGTGCGGATGCAAGGCATTCACGTCGCGGCCTAAGCCCCGACCCCGAACCACAGGAGAGTGACACATGGCCGAGATGACAGCGCGATATCGGTTGGACTTGCTGCAGTCCGGTCAGGCGCAAAAGGAAATTACCCACAATGAGGCCCTGATCCGGGCCGACATATTGCTGCAATCTGCTGTCGAGAGCCGGACCTTGACGGCCCCACCGGGCGCGCCGGTTGAGGGGCAATGCTGGGTCGTGGCGGCTGCGGCGACGGGGGCGTGGGCCGGACGATCAGGGGAGATTGCCTGCTGGAGTGCCGGAGGCTGGTTGTTTGTCCCACCGCGCGAGGGATGTCTGGTCTGGGTCCATGACGACGCGGCCTATGGGCATTTTGGCCCTTATGGCTGGGTGTTTGGCGATTGGCCGGTATCTGCACTGGTGATCGGCGGTCAGAAAGTGGCGGGCGGGCGCGGGGCAGCCGTCGCTGATCCGGCTGGCGGCGCGGCCATCGACAGCGAAGGACGAGCCGCGATCGTGGCAATTTTGGCCCGATTGCGGGAACATGGCCTGATTTCAGGGTGAAATCGGGTGGGGGTGCGTTACTTCGCAGCGCGGGTGCGTTCATTATGCAACAGTCCGGGCGGCTCGCAGCTTGCACAGCGAAATTGGCTGGGTTAGGAGTCCTCGGTCGCCTCGGAAGGGGCACAGTTTTTTTGAAAGGGGACACAGATGCGCAATATTGCCGTAGCGGCAGCGCTGGCGACGACCGCGCTCGCAGGACCGGCCTTCGCTCGCGATGGTGCCTGGTATATCGGGATCGATGGCGGCGGCATGATTGTCGAGGATCCGTCCTACGACCTGACGACCACCACCGTGCCAAGCGCAAAGGTCAGAGCCGCGATCGTCGCTGACCATCATTATGGCTATGACGTTGATTCGCTGGTTGGCTATGATTTCGGCGTGTTCCGCGCCGAGTTCGAACTGGGCTATAAGGATGCTGGCCTCAAGGGGATCACATTGGCAGGCATTCCAGCTGGTCAAGGTCAGGCCGGTGGTGCAGCTGGTACTCTTCGTCCGGTTGGCACTTACACCAGCGGTGCTTTCAACAGCGCCGACGGCAACACCCGCGTCCTGAGCTTCATGACCAACGCACTGTTCGACTTTGGCGGTGAAGATTCACCGTGGAGCGGATATGTCGGTGGTGGCCTGGGTGTCGCGCGGGTCAAGCTCGCCAGCTATCGCCTGCAAACCGGCGGTGCGGCATTCGCCAACGACAGTGACACAGGTGTTGCCTATCAGGCGATTGCCGGTGTCCGTCGCGCGATTACCGACACTGTCGATTTTGGTGTGAAGTATCGTTTCTTCAACGCAGCCAACGTCCGGACCCGGACGATTGGTGGTCAGGCTCTTGATGGTCGCGTGCGGACGCACAGCCTGATGGCGTCGTTGACGTTCAACTTTGGTGAACCGGCCGCTCCGCCGCCGCCACCCCCGCCTCCTCCACCTCCTCCGCCACCCCCGCCGCCGCCGGAGCCAGCTCCGCCGCCAGCCGTGGTTGCGCCAGGACCGTTCATTGTGTTCTTTGATTTTGACAAGTCGGATGTCACCGGTGAAGCAGCCTCGATCCTTGATCGTGCCGCAGAAGCCTTTGCCACGACGGGTCAGGCCAAGGTCACGCTGGCCGGACATGCCGATAAGGCTGGTTCGGATGCCTATAACCAGGCTTTGTCAGAGCGTCGCGCTGCGGCTGTGAAGACATATCTTGGTGGCAAGGGCGTTGCTGCTGGTTCGATCAGCACCGAGGCGTTCGGTGAGGGCAAGCCTTTGGTTGATACCGCCGACGGTGTGCGTGAACCGCAGAACCGCCGCGTGGAGATCAACTTTGCAACTGGCGGCATGTAACGCTTTTGCGATTGTCTGCTGAGATAACGGAAGGGCCGTCCCATTGGGGCGGCCCTTTTGCGTTGGGTGAAAGCCCGGGCCTGATTGAGGGCGCACGGCATTCACCATTACAGGCTCGGCGCGTCGCGCAAGGCGACCTATCCCGTCAACGACAGGGGGGATACCTGCGGCAAAGCGCCGTCAGCAGCGCTTGATGCGTTTGCCCTTGGCATCGATGCACGGATCGGGAATGGCCGGAATGGTCACCCATCCCATGTCAATGCGCGCTGCTGGTTCTTTTGTTGCAACCAAGCTGGCACGAATCTCGGGAAGCCGGGCAGCCGCGAACCCAGCCAGAGCCCCTTGGCGGATCTGGAGCGCGTCGGCACCAGCCCGACTGGCGGCTGCGCAAAATGTGCGCTGCGCGTCGAGCGTGGAAAAGCCGTTGTAAACCCGGGTCGTGTAGCGATCGAGCCCGGATTGGCCGCCCCGTTTGCCGTCATGACGCATGAAGTGTGCGCCAAGCGTTTTGAACGCAGTACCAAGCTCGATCGAATGGTGTCTGAGCATATCGTTATATTGGCTGACGGTGCGCAGCGCCGGTGAGAACTGGCATTGCAGGGCCGCGACGTTGAGCGCCGCGCGTAACGTCCAGATTCGGTTCGCGGCCTCTTCGGCAGGGGTCATCAACCGCATGGCAACTTCAGCTGCTGCCACCGACATCGAAGCGGTCGGGGCGACGAGCGCCATGACAGCCAAGCCCAATACTCCGGTACGCAACGATCGACGCATGACAGGCTATCCCGGTTGGGCGGCCTTGGTCAGGCGTTGCAGCCAATCCCGGACCCGCCGCTCATTGACCCCTTGGTCGCGGATTCCATAGACCGCCGTGCTGTAGACCGCCAGAGTCGAACGACCTTCGCCGGCATCAATGAAGTGGGCGGTGATCAGGTCAGGATAGCGCATCAGCGGGGTCCGCTCGACCGAATAGGCGGTTTGGGTCTGGGCATCCCATTTGCGTTCGGTGATGTTGGCACCAACGGCCACCTTTTCACGCCAAAGCGTCGCAAGCTGGCTAGCGGGCATCTCAAACACCGGCGCAGGGCCGTCGGCTTTTTCGACGCCCAATCCGGGTGGTGCGACGAGAAAGCTGTGCGGCTTGCCGTCCTTGCGGAGCGTGGCGAAATTGACCGGAACGAGCGCAGGCACGGTGAATCGCGCTTCCAGCCGATCCTTGCCGCCGGGCAAATAGATGTACAGCGCTACAGCGAGCGCAAAAATGACCATGAGCGCGGCGAACCATGCAATGACCGCCATGATTCGCGCCCCCCAGCTCCGCCGCAACGCGTTTGCCATCAGCCCAAAATCTTTCCGAGCTGCATGGCAACCGACATGTCGCCGTCTACCTTCAGCTTCCCCATCATGAACGCCATCTGGGCGTTTTGCTTGCCGGCTGCGATCTCGAGGAAATCGGTCATCGTGACCTTGACGGCGCAGTCGACCGGCAAATCCTGGTTGTCGACGACCGCCGGTTTTGCAGCGTCATCAATACGGACAACCCCGTCGGCTCCGAAGTCAAACTTCACCGACTTGTTGAGGCCAGCGCCCGCGCCGACCCGCGTCCGCATTTGTTCGGTGATTTGATCGAGGCTCATGTGCGTATCTCCGTTTGATTGCATTGGCATTGTGGCGCGTCAGACTTGCGAGCGCAAAGGCAAATTGCAGGCCCTGCGCAAGGTGGGAGGCAACAGAAAAGGGCCGCCCCTTCACGGGACGGCCCTTCCTGAAGTTCAAAGCCCGAAGGCTGTGACTTACTTGGCTTCTGCAGGAGCAGCAGCTGCGTCAGCAGCCGGTGCAGCAGCAGCGTCTGCAGCTGGTGCAGCAGCGTCAGCTGCTGGCGCCATTGCGTCTGCAGCCGGAGCGGCAGCAGCAGCGTCCATCGACGTGGTGTCGGTGGCAGCAGCTTCAGTCGTAGCGGCGTCCGCAGCTGGAGCCTCTTCCTTCTTGCCGCAAGCAACGACGAGCATTGCAACGCCAGCAATAAGCGTCACGGTCTTCAGCTTCTGAACAAATTCACCCATATCCTGACTCCTTTTTTGATCTCTGTGGATTTGGTTAGCCCTTGGTTCCCAAACCGGAGAGAACTCTAGCCACAAATCTCGCTCCCCTCAAGCGCGATTACGCAGGGCACCAGAATACCGGGCGAAGCCAGCAAAGCGGGGAGTTCCCGCCAAACAGAAATTCGCGAAGGACCGGCATAAAATACGCAACGAAAACGATACCCGATCCGCATAGCCTGCCCCGGCCGCCTCGGCAATGGCCCTACCGCAGCGCAGCAAGAAACGACGGCATCGAGGCTTTGAGGGCGGCGTCCGTATCAGCGAGCGAAGCGTGATTTCCCAGTACTTTCAGACTGGTGACCGGATAGTCTGGCAGACCGCACGGGATGATTCCTGCGAACTGCGCGAGGTCGGGAGCCACATTCAGCGCGAATCCGTGGAAGGTGACCCAGCGGCGGACCCGAACCCCGATTGCGCCGATCTTTGCTTCGCCTGCGGGCGTTCGGGTCCAGATACCGACCCGCCCTGGCGACTGAAATGCGGCGATTCCCAGGACTCCCAGCGCTTCAATCAGCCAGTGTTCGAGCGAATCAACATAGCAGCGAACGTCGCGACCTCTCGCGTCGAGGTCGAGCATGACATAGCCAACGCGCTGTCCGGGGCCATGATAGGTGTATTGGCCACCGCGACCCGTTGCAAAAACCGGTAGCCGGTCAGGGTCGAGCAAATCGGCGGGTCTGGCACTGGTCCCGGCGGTGTAGAGCGGCGGATGTTCGACAAGCCAGATCAGCTCGGGCGCTGACCCGTCCCGAATCCCCGCAACGCGGGCCTCCATCGCCGAGACAGCAGCGGGATAGTCCGTCAGGCCGGGGGTGACACGCCATTCGGGGGCAGGCAGGTTCATGCTGCGAGCCTTATAACGATGGCGCGGTCATTTCCCCTGAAAATTTGCCGGGCGCTTTTGCAGGAAGGCGGAGACGCCCTCGACGAAGTCGGCAGTCCGGCCAGCCCGGAGCTGATTCTGCCGTTCGATGGCGAGTCCCTCGGTCAGCGACGCATCGAGGCAGCCCCGGATGCCCTGTCGGATCAGCGCATAGGCACGGGTCGGGCCGCTTGCCAGTTTGGCCGCGATCGCGGTCGCGGTCGGCATCAGGTCCGCATCCTCGACGCACTTCCAGATCAGCCCCCAATCCTCCGCCTGCGTTGCCGAAATCCGTTCGCCCAGCATCATCATCGCCTGCGCTCGCGCCCGACCGGCAAGGCGGGGCAGCAGCCAGGTCGAACCCACATCCGGGATCAACCCGATATTGACGAACGCCTGCAGAAAATAGGCCGAGCGCCCCGCGACGACGATATCACCTGCCAGCGCAAACGAGCAGCCGGCCCCGGCAGCCGGACCGTTGACAGCCGTGACAAACGGAACTGGCAACGCAAACAGCCGTTCAAGCAGCGGATTGAAATGGGTTTCGAGCACTTTGCCCGCATCGACCGGACCCGCGCCGCGTGATCCGCCGCCCGCGCCGCCGCCTGCCAGGTCAGCCCCCGATGAGAAGCCGCGACCGGCCCCCGTCATCAGCAAAACCCGCGCGGTGCCTTCGTCGCGAACCCGGTCGACGGCATCGATCATTTCGTCGATCACCCCGACATGCAGCGCGTTGAGCATCTGCGGGCGGTTGATGGTCAGCGTCGCAACGCCGTCCAATTGATCGAGGAGGATATGTTGATAGGCCATTGTCGCGCTCCCGCAGCATCGTTGGGGCGGCACCATAAGCCAAAGCGGGCACTGGGGGAGGGCTAGCGAAAAAGGGGGCAGCGCACCCCGACTGGCTAGCGGCCGATTGTGACCTGGAGGAAGGACGGGACCGGGTTGTCCAGTCCGCCAAAACCCGCCGATTCGCGGGCGTCGGCAAGGCCTTGCGATTCGTCCTGCCGGCGCGGTTCACGTCTCGGTGCTTCGGCGCGCGGGGCCTCAGGGGCTGGTTCGGCGACCGGCGCTGCAACAGCGGCGACAGCAACGTCGGCGACGGGTGCACTTTCGTCGGTGCGGGCGCGGCGAGGCGCGCGAGCGCGGCGGGCCGTCGGCGCGGCGGCGGCGGCGATCTGGGCCACTGGCGCCGTCGGTTCGGGCGTGGCGACAGGTGCGGCCACTGCTCCGGCGCGCGGGATTTTCTGGCCGATCAGCTTTTCGACATCGGCAATGTTTTCCGCGTCTTCGTCGCTGTACAGCGTGATCGCGATGCCGGTCATTCCGGCGCGCCCGGTGCGTCCGATGCGGTGGACATAGTCTTCGGCGTGGAATGGCACGTCGAAATTGAAGACATGGCTGACGCCTTTGATGTCGAGACCGCGCGCCGCGACGTCGGAGGCGACGAGAATGTTGATCTCGTCATTCTTGAACCGGTCGAGCGTCGCCATCCGGTCGGGCTGTTCCATGTCGCCGTGAATCTGGCCGACGCGGAACCGGTCGCGCTTCAGGGTGTCGGCGAGCGTTTTGACATCGCGCTTGCGGTTGCAGAACACGATGGCGTTCTTGACGTCGCCGCGCAGCAGATCGCGCAGCGTTGACGCCTTGCCGCGCGAGTTGACCTTGACCAGCGACTGGGTGATCGACGCGTTGGTGCTGGCGGGCCGCGCAACCTCGATCAGCTTTGGATTGTCCATGAAGCGGTCAGCGAGCTTTTTGATCGCCGGGGGCATGGTCGCCGAGAACAGCAAGGTCTGTCGCTGCGGCTTGAGCAGGCCGCAGATTTTCTCGACATCCGGGATGAATCCCATGTCGAGCATGCGATCGGCCTCGTCGATCACCAGAATCTCGACACCCGACAATAATATCTTGCCGCGCGCATGTTGGTCCATCAGGCGGCCGGGCGTCGCGATCAGCACATCGACGCCCTTCATCAGCGCCTCCTTCTGGTCGGACAGGCTCTCGCCGCCGATCAGCAACGCGTGGTTCAGCTTCAGATGCATGCCATACTGGACGAAGTTCTCTGCCACCTGCAGCGCCAGCTCCCGCGTCGGCTCC
>JAYVLC010000266.1:0-4795 GCA_043759675.1 Sphingosinicellaceae bacterium | reverse complement strand
GCAACGCAGCTGTTGGTGGTACCGAGATCGATGCCGATGACTTTGGCCATACGTCTGCTCTCCGAAATATATGAAACTGGACAAACACGTAAATGCCCGTCGCCGCAATTTGACGCAGCGAAACGCCGGGCTACCGGGGCGATGTAGGAAGGCGGGTCGGGTGCCGCAACCCTGAACGACGAATAGCCGTATATTGCTGCCGGATTTTCCGCCCCAACAAGCGACAGGTCGCCGCAGGGGTGTCGACAGTGTCGCTGACCAGGTTTATCCACCGCGCCCGACGATAGGACGAATATGGATTCTGGACTTGGCGCCCGGCGTTTCGGCACCGCAGCCATCATCATTGCATTGCTGCTGCTCGGGCTGGCGCTCGTGACCGGGCGGCTGGCCCATTCAAAGGGTATCGAATCCGTCACTGCGACGGCGGCGATGATCAGGCTATCGGCTGTGCCCAGCCGTCCGGCAGCGGGATATCTGACTGTCACCGGCGGTGCGCGGGCTGACCGGCTGACCGGCATTTCGGCTGCTGCCCCGGCCCGCATCGAACTGCATGAGAGCCTGATGATGCACGGCGCGATGTCGATGACCAAACTGGCGGCCGTTGATGTTCCGGCCAATGCGACCGTCGTCTTTGCGCCTGCGGGCAAGCATTTGATGATTTTTGACCTGCCGGCAACCGTCAAGGCGGGCGGAACCCTGACGCTGACGCTCAACTTCGCCAATGCCGGCCCGGTTCCGGTGGTCGCGTCGGTACGCTCGACCGGCGATGCGATGGATCAGCTGCACCACTAAGTCATCGTCGCCTGTCATGGTGGGTTGGCATCACGCCTGCGAGAATGATAGACCCCGGCAACAATATTGCTGGGGAGCGCATCATTATGACCGGACTAGCTGACGTCGCCCGATATGAAATCTCGTCGGAGCGCGGTTATTTGAGCTGGTTCGAGGCCGATGATGTGGCTCTGCCATCGATGTTTCGCCCCGTCATTCAGGCGGCCGACCAGCTTTCGGGCCTGCTCACCACCGGACGGGTCCGCCATTGGCTGGAGCAGCTCCCGCAACTTGATGTGACGGACTTTGCCCGGGATGCAGGTGACGCAGCCGTTCGGATTGCGATGGTGCGCTATTCCTTCCTGGTGCAGGCCTATGTCTGGGGTGAGGCCGTGGCCCCGGCCCGGCTTCCCGCCACGCTTGCCGTTCCGATGGTCGCGATCGCCGACCGGCTCGGGCAGGCACCGCTGCTGCCCTATTCGGCCTATGTGCTCGACAATTGGGCGCGGATCGACAAGCGGGGCGCGATCGGGCTGGATAACATTCGAATGGTTCAGAATTTCCTCGGCGGCGAGGACGAGAATTGGTTTGTTCTGGTCCATGTGGCGATTGAGGCGCGGGCGGGCGAGGTGCTCGCCATGGCACCGGCGCTGATCGCTGCTGCGGACGCCGGAGACGATGCGACCGCTGAACGCCTGCTGGTCCGGATGAACACCGTCTGGGACGACGTCAACGCGCTGTTCGACCGGATGCCGGAACGCTGCGATCCGTATATCTATTACAACCGGGTGCGGCCCTACATCCACGGCTGGAAGAACAATCCGGCTCTGCCAGACGGCCTGATCTATGAGGGCGTGGCGAAGTTCGGTGGCAAGCCGCAAGCCTATCGCGGCCAGACCGGGTCGCAATCGTCCATCGTGCCTGCAATGGACGGCCTGTTCGGTGTGATCCACCAGAGCGATCCGTTGCGCGAGTTTCTGGCCGAGCTGCACGAATATCGCCCGGTTCCGCACCGCCGGTTCATCGAGGATATCGGTGCAGCGAGCCAGTTGCGGGCCTTTGCGGTGCGCAGCGGCAGCGCCGGCCTGCGCGATGCCTTCAACGCCTGTGTCGAACAGGTCGCCCGCTTTCGGAGTCGGCACCTTGAATATGCCGCGAGCTACATCAACAAACAGGCGTCAACCGGGGCGGGCAACGACACCGAGGTTGGCACCGGTGGGACGCCGTTCATGCGCTACCTGAAGAAACACCGCGACGAGAACCGGGCGCAGACGATCTGAGATCAGGCGGCCTCGTCGACCGCCCGCGCCCTTGCAACGCTGACCAGCGCGGGTCGAAGCAGCCGGTCCTTGATCACATATCCTGCCTGAAGTTCCTGGACGATCGTGCCAGGTTCATCGTCATGTTCGACCTCAAGCATCGCCTGGTGGCGGTTGGGGTCAAGCTTCTTGCCGATGGAGTCGACGCGGGACACGCCGTGCCGACCGAGGACCGATTGCAGTTCCTTCTCGGTCATCTCGACGCCTGTCACGATGCCTTTGACAGCATCGTCCTCGCGTGCTGCTGCCGGGATTGAGTCGACCGCCCGGCGCAGATTGTCGGCGACACCGAGCAAATCGCGGGCAAAACCGGTGGTCGCATAGGCAACGGCATCGGCCTTGTCGCGCTCGAGCCTGCGGCGGCTGTTTTCCGCCTCAGCCGCGGCTCGCAGCATCCGGTCTTTCAGGTCCGCCAGTTCCACATCCTTGGCTGCGAGTTGCGCCTCTAGGTCGGGTGCGCCCGCTTCGAATTCATCTTCGGGTTCGTTGGTCATATCGTCGTTCATGCAATCAACCTGCTCAATGCTTGTGCTGTGTAGTCCACCATGGGAACGACCCGCGCATAGTTCAACCGCGTCGGGCCGATCACGCCGACGACCCCGACGATGCGGTCGCCCGACGCGCGGTACGGTGCGGCGATAACGCTCGAACCCGATAAAGAGAACAGCTTGTTCTCCGACCCGATGAAAATCTTCATTCCGGTGCCGTCGCGGGCGAGGTCAAGAACCCGGGCCAGATCTTCCTTGCCGTCGAGTTCGGCGAGCAGCAGACGCACCCGTTCAATGTCGGCGGCGGCGCGGTCGTCGAGCAGATGGGAGCTGCCGCGCACGATCAGCACCGGGCGCGATAGTCCGTCCGACGACCATATTGCCAGTCCGCGGGTAACGACGCCTTGTGCGGCTTCGTCGAGCGCAGCGCGGTCTGCCGCCAACTCCTCGGCCAGCCGCAGGCCAGCTTGCACCAGGGTCAGTCCCGACAGCCGCGCATTGATGTAGTTGGTGGCCTGGATCAGCACCGTCGCTGGCAGCCCCGGCGGCAGGTCGATGGCGCGGTTTTCGACGGTCCCGTCATCGCCGACCAAAACAGCGAGGGCCCGGTTTGGACCCATCGGCACAAACGACAATTGCCTGAGCACCAGCTCGCGCTTTGGGGCCATGACGACCGCAGCGCAGGCACTGAGTCCCGACAACGCCGCCGTTGTCCGCGTCATGATCTCTTCGATCGAGTCGCCGTCACGCCGCATCTGGTCTTCAATTGCGGCCCGGTCTTCGACGGATGGCGCAGAGGTTTGCATCATGCCATCGACAAACAGCCGCAAGCCGATGTCGGTGGGAATCCGCCCCGCCGACACATGCGGGCTGGCGAGCAGGCCGAGCTCCTCCAGATCCTGCATGACGTTCCGGATCGAAGCTGCCGACAGCCCCAGTGCGCCGAGCCTCGACAGCGTTCGTGATCCCATCGGCGAGCCACTCGCCAGATAGGATTCGACAATCGTCCGGAAGATGTCGCGGGCGCGGTCGTTCAGCTCGGTGATGGTTGGTGCGGGCATGATGTGGGGCTAATGTAGGCGCTCGGGCTTGCGCGCTCAACGGGTGCGACCTAGGGCCTGGACTCATAATGGATATCATTCGTGATGGCGGGGAGAGGTCGAATGGGCAGGAGCGGTCGCGCAGGCGGGCCATATGGCCCCCGGCAAGCGTCTGCGACGCCCCCATTCGACCTCTCCCCGCCACCCGCAGGGCGGCATCAGGACGGGCGGATCAGCGCTCGTCTCGCTGGCCAGCACCTGACAGGTGCTGGTCTGCGCTCGCTCACTCGCTCCGACCGTCCTGATGCCGTCACGAACGATATCCTTTATGAGTCCAGACCCTAACACCCCGCAACCCAGTTTCAGGAGAGCCAGATATGCGCCCCAGCGGCCGCGCCCCCGACCAGATGCGCCCTATTGAAATGATTGCGGGATTCTCGCGACATGCCGAAGGGTCATGCCTGGTGAAATTCGGCGATACCCATGTGCTGGTGACCGCAAGCGTCGAGGAGCGCCTGCCGCCGTGGCTGCGCGGCAAAGGGCAGGGCTGGGTGACAGCCGAATATGGCATGCTGCCGCGCGCCACGCACACCCGTGGCCAGCGCGAGGCGGCGAAGGGCAAGCAGTCGGGCCGCACCCAGGAAATCCAGCGTCTGATCGGGCGATCGCTGCGCGCGATCACCGACCTGAAGCTGCTCGGGGAACGGCAGATCACGCTTGATTGCGATGTGATCCAGGCCGATGGCGGCACCCGCACCGCTGCGATCTCCGGCGCGTGGGTCGCGCTGCGGATGGCGGTTGATTCGATTATGAAGAAGAATGACCTGAAGCATGACCCGCTGAAGGGCCGCGTCGCTGCGGTGTCCTGCGGATTCTACGAAGGCACCGCTGTTCTTGACCTCGACTACCCCGAGGATTCGGCGGCGGAGACCGATGCCAATTTCGTGCTGATCGAAGGCGGCGGGATCGTCGAGGTTCAGGCAACCGCCGAAGGCGCTGCCTATGACGAGGAGGGACTGCTGCGGATGCTGCGCCTTGCGCGCATCGGCTGTGACAGCATCTTTGGAGCACAGGCGGTGGCGGTCGGGCGGTGAGCCGCAGGCTTCGCCCCGGCCAGATCGTGCTGGCGACACACAATGCCGGAAAGGTGCTCGAAATCGCGGCGTTGCTCGGGCGC
>JAYVLC010000265.1:0-2533 GCA_043759675.1 Sphingosinicellaceae bacterium | reverse complement strand
CGATGCCCGTGTCCTGGCAAATCGGGCGATGCCCCTCTGCGCACATACGGCTGTTGGTGAGGATCTGTGCAATGGCATCCTTTGCGGCAGGCGACCGTTCTGCCTCATATGCGTCACCCAGCGCACGGATATAATCCATAGGGTGGAAGTAGCTGATATACTGCAGCGCGTCGGCGACACTATCGATCAAATCTGCATTGCGGATAATTACTGTCATGGTGATCCCCGGGTCTCGATGGCACCAGCCCATAACGCGAGACGCCAGTGATTCAAGCGTGATTGCATCGGGAAGTAACCGGATGTTCGGCCACTGTTCATCTGGCATTCAAGTTATGACCAAGCATTGCCAAGAACAATTTAATATTATTTGAACATTATATCGGAAAATTCTTTCAGCTGCATGTTCAGTTGAAACATTTGGGCTGTCCAGTTGAGGTTGGTGCCTCCTCTGCCTCTTTCACTACGAAACCAAACACGCATATTGCGATTATCAGTATTCAAATTTAGAATTTCGAATGGAGATATTTATGTTACGTATTTTAACTGCCTCAAGCCTTTTGGCTTTGTCTGCGGCGCCTGCTCTTGCGCAGGATGTCAGCGGCCCTGCGCCGCAAAGTCATATGGGACATGCAAATCCGAACGCTGCGACACCCGCCACGCCAGCAATACCTGCAACGCCAGCAGAACCAGGTGACGATGCGATGGAAATGACGCCTGCGGTACCGGCGACTCCAGCGACGCCTGCTTCGCCGTCAACAGATGCCACTCAGCCAACCGAGCCAGCAGTCCCTGCCGAACAGCGCGCGGTCATCGTCCAAAACCTCGTCGATGCGGAGTTTCCAACGTACGACGCGAATAAAAACGGCAATCTGGAATCGGCCGAATTCGGCAAGTGGGTGCTGGCGTTGTACGACAAGTCGGGCGACGCAAATGCCCCCAAGGATGAAGCTGCCAAAGCCAAATGGTCAAAAGCCGCTTTTGCCACAGCAGACGTCGACAAAAACAAGAACGTCAGCAAGGCTGAAATGAATACGTTCCTGGTCGGATAAACTTTTTCCCCTGGACCGGGTCGTCCGGTCACCTCTTGAGGGTCTGGAGCAATCCGGACCCTTTTTTTTGATGCATTGGTGAGTCGTGCGCGGGATGACGGAAGAAATATTTGCTCCCAGCGATTTTCCATCTTGCGCCCCTAAAAACACCTAGCAGGTCCGCGCGTCGCTGCGTTGCAGCAACAATCCGCTGCGACGAAGCGAATCACACAAGCGACGAATTGATGCCTTAATTAACAATTTACCCTCTTGCGTCTGAAAATGAATAAGGCACTATAGGTAGCGGTTTGCCATAGGGGGCGTTACCACAATTTGTGCTTTTGGCTGCTGAACGCGATTCTGCCGATGGGGAGTTTTTTCCGTCGATAAGCTGGGGACAAGTGAAAATACTCCCCCTGACAGGGCCAGAAAATGCTAACAGGGAGTTTCGCGCCCTGAGTCGAACATTATGGGAACACCGGTTCCCGCCAAAAACATAGCTGGTCGCTGGATATCGGAGCTCCGGTAGCCAGCGTCGAACGAAACAAGCCTCGGGTCGCCGCATTAAATGGAGTTACAAGTTAAAATGGATTTCAGGGACACTGGCCAGGGGGCCGATGACATGACCGCAGATATGATCACAGATGTGCTTGAAAAGGTAGCCGATGCGGCAAAGGCTGAGATCGCCGACACGAAGAAGGCTGCGTCCAGCAAGAGCGTCGACGTGCGCCGTTTCAATGTCGTTACCGATCCGTCACGCGATGTTCTGCTGACCGAATTCGGCAAGGACACGCTGCAGGACCGTTATCTGCTGCCGGGTGAAAGCTATCAGGACCTGTTTGCGCGTGTGGCGTCGGCTTATGCCGATGATCAGGACCACGCGCAGCGCCTGTACGATTATATCTCGCGTCTTTGGTTCATGCCTGCAACGCCCGTATTGTCGAACGGCGGCACTGGCCGTGGCCTTCCGATCAGCTGCTATCTGAACAGCGTCGATGACAGCCTCGAAGGCATCGTCAACACCTGGAACGAGAACGTCTGGCTGGCGTCAAAGGGCGGCGGCATCGGTACCTATTGGGGCAATGTCCGCGGCATCGGCGAACCGGTCGGCCTCAATGGCAAGACCAGCGGCATCATCCCGTTCGTGCGGGTGATGGACAGCCTCACGCTGGCGATCTCGCAAGGCTCGCTGAGGCGCGGTTCGGCGGCGGTTTATCTCGACATCAACCATCCCGAGATCGAGGAATTCCTCGAGATCCGCAAACCGTCGGGCGACTTCAACCGCAAGGCGCTCAACCTGCACCACGGCGTGCTGATCACCGACGAATTCATGGAAGCGGTGCGCGCCGGCGCCGAATTCGACCTGAAATCGCCCAAGACCGGTGAAGTGCGCGGCACGGTCGATGCCCGCAGCCTGTTCCAGAAGCTGGTCGAAACCCGGCTCGCCACGGGTGAGCCGTACATCGTCTTCTCGGATACGGTGAACCGGATGATGCCCAAGCATC
>JAYVLC010000264.1:0-2636 GCA_043759675.1 Sphingosinicellaceae bacterium | reverse complement strand
CGCGAGGCGTTCGACCGCGACAAACTTGCAAAATCGGTGTCGCTCGCCTGCCGCAAGCGCCCGATCGATGGGGAGCGGGTTGAGCGCCTGGTGTCGGGCGTGGTCCGGCGGCTCGAGTCCGGCGGCGAGACCGAGGTTGGCGCAACGGACATCGGGCAGATGATCATGGACGCGCTGCGCACCCTCGATCAGGTGGCCTATATTCGCTACGCCAGTGTTTACAAAGACTTCCGGGAGGCACGCGATTTCCGGCGTGCCATCGACGCGCTGTCATCGGCGCCCGAACTTCCGCTGCTGGGCATCAAGGGCAAGCCACTGGCATGAGCGCCGCGCCGGTCGTGGTGCTCGTCCGGCCGCAGCTGGGCGAGAATATCGGGGCGTGCGCGCGGGCCATGCTCAATTTCGGTGTGACCGAGCTGCGACTGGTCGGCCCGCGCGATGGCTGGCCCAATCCCGATGCCGGGCCGAGCGCGGCAGGCGCCGACGCGGTACTGGCTGGGGTACAGGTCTTTGACACTGTTGCAGCCGCCGTCGCGGATTGCGGGTTCGTCTATGCGACGACCGTGCGCCACCGCGGGATGACCAAGGCAGTGGTCTCCCCGCGCGCCGCTGCCGACGCAACCCGCCTCCGCCCGGGCCGGACCGCAATCTTGTTTGGCGCTGAACGATCTGGCCTTGAAAGCGATGATGTGGCGCTTGCGCATGCCGTCCTGACCGTCCCGGTCAATGCCGACTTCAAGTCGCTGAACCTTGCGCAGGCCGTGATCCTCGTCGCCTATGAATGGTTCACCAGCGCCGGAGTTGCGCCCGAGATCATCGACAATTACGCGGGCCCTGCGACGCATGCCTCGCTTGAAGGTCTGCTGCAGCAAATCGACGACGCGCTGGAATCCGCCAATTATTACAGCGTTCCTGACCGCGTGAAGGCCTTCAAACGCACCGTCCGCAACCTGTTCACCCGCCCCGCCTACAGCGAAGGCGAAGTCCGCACCCTGCGCGGCATCATGCACTCGCTAGCCGAGGGGCGGCGGGGGAAGGGGACTATTTGAGGTTGGCTTCGAGAAACCGCGCCGACCGGAGCAGCAGGTCGGCACCTCATGTTTATGCGAGCGTGAGTGTCGACCGACTTTGAGGCTATCCGGAAACCAACTCTATTCCGTGTCTCGACAAAGCGCGAAACATTTTGAATATTTTCATCACTTCAGAATGCATCTTGACGCAGTGCGACTGAATATTAAACAAAGCAACAAACATAAGGTGTAAATAATAAAAACTATTTGTGGGTGGAATTATTGTGCGTTATATCCAAGAATTCATACCTTGGATTTAACAAGCGGCGTGCAATCAGGGAGCCCTTTGGCACTGCATAATCGGCGGTCAGCGTGACGCGTTCAGCCCGATATTGTCCGCCGGCATCATTAAAAAAGGGGGCGTAGCGCCGTCTGGTGATCCAGGCCGATAAGGAAGCGACACGCGCATCACCCAGATTCCCGCGCAACAGCACCGGGGTTTCGACCGACCCATCCGGCTTGATCCAATATCCGATGTCTGCCCAGCGCAGGCCGATGACATCGCTCGACCTGGTCTCGGTGTCTGTCACCCGATCACCCGGTGTGGCTGCAACTGGGTTACTCGGTACCGGAGGTGCAGCGGACCAAAGCAATGTCGGTGCCGTTCGCGGGCCTTCTGACGCGAGCTCGCCAAGCAGCCGGTCGATTGCGCCTTTGTCACCACGATCCACTGCAAATCGGGCGGCGAGGGCGCGAGACGCAACGCGATAGGGGCGCAGGCGCTCGTCGGTTGCATTCGTCAATTCAGCGAGAAACGCTGATGCCTCTGTCTCTCTCCGCCGGAGATGAGCGACGGTCGCTTGGCGCAATTTGAGCGCGGCGAAAATCCTTACATGGTCAGCTGCCGCAGCGCGGATAGCGAGCGATGCATATTGATGCGCGGCGCGAGGATAGTCTCCAGCCCGATTATCGAGATCGGCAACGCTCATATCGGCGGCGAGTGACTCTGGTGCGTCCAGTGGAAGAGCGTCATGCAGGATCGCAGCGCGCTGGAATGTGGAGTTACGAACAATTCGCTGGTCGCCCTCATGAGTGGCGACATTCGCCAGCGCGAGGTAGAGGTTGGAGACAGCGACCGGTTCCTGCTTGCGCGCTGCCTTGGTACGCGACCCGCTCGCTGTCAGCACTCGTCGCGATTCGACGTAGCGCCCGACCTTGAAGAGCCCTTCTGCATATCGGACCGATACATTCACGTCCTTGATGGTCGCGCAGCGTGTTTCAAGGCATTCGTCATGATCAAGTTTGAGCTTGCTCAAGGGTATCCCAAGCACCACAATTTCGGCTGGGTCGCTGGGCGATGTCACAGTTGCTGCTGCAAGAGCCAGCACGATCAACGTCAGCGACATGAACAATCCTCAACAATGTCCTCAATGCGAGAATAGGGTCGTTATTGGCGGTATCAACCCGGCCAACCGGACGGGGTCGCCGGTTTCCAAGGTTGATCCCTGCGAGGTATCATGCACTCGCTAGAGCGGGATGATTCTACGTTGAAGCGTATCCTGAGTTTCTGAGATAGGCGGCGCACTCACTGGGGCTGAACGCGTCGAGGAGGGTGCCGATGCGTCG
>JAYVLC010000263.1:0-2383 GCA_043759675.1 Sphingosinicellaceae bacterium | reverse complement strand
TGGCGGTGCAGTTCAAGCAGGCTATCGCCGAGCGCGAGGCGGCTGGACATGTGCTCGAGAACAAGCTGATCCGGATCGACA
This sequence comes from Sphingosinicellaceae bacterium, assembly GCA_043759675.1. Classification (GTDB taxonomy): domain Bacteria; phylum Pseudomonadota; class Alphaproteobacteria; order Sphingomonadales; family Sphingomonadaceae; genus JADCGM01. The sequence continues at coordinate 2,302 of JAYVLC010000263.1, read as the reverse complement.
AGGTCGGCATCGAAAGTGCCCAGCTCGCTGGTTCGATGGCCGAGGTCACTCTGCGGTTTGATGCCGACCTTGTGGCCGTCACGCGGGACAAGGACGGCAATGTCATCTCCGGCTCGCTGTCCGACGCCGCGCCGACGCATGATGTCTGGACCTTTAGCCGTCATGTCGGGTCGAGCGATCCGAACTGGCTGCTGATAGAGACCGACGACGTCGTCTGACCGGCGGGATTTGTTGCGGGAGCGTCAGGTGCGCCGCTTTGTTGTTCTTGCAGCGCTGTGTGGGCTCGCCGCCTGCGCTGCGCCGCGTCGGGCTCCGCCCCCGGTGGTTGCCGCCCCGCCGCCGGTCACCGCCGTGCTCGCGCCGCCGGTGTTGCCGCCCGCTGCACCGGTAACCGCATTGGAGCTTGGTGTCCGGGCCGGACCGGATGTTGCCAGTCTTGCAGGTTGGACCGAAGCCGATCTCGGGCCGTCTCTGGTGGCCTTCCGCAAGTCTTGCCGGGGCCTGCAAAAGCGGACGGATCCCAGCGGCCTGACCTTACCCGCGGATTGGTCGACGGTTTGCGCCAGTCAGGCAACCGAAGCACGGGCCTTTTTCGAGGGCGAGTTTGCAGCCATCGTGGTTGGTGAAGGCACTGGCCTGAATACCGGATATTTCGAGCCAGAATTGACAGGCTCCCTCACCAATCAGCCGGCGACCCCGTTTCCGGTCTACAAACGTCCGCCGGAGCTGGTTGAAGTTGATCTTGGCCTGTTTGCCGACAGCCTGAAGGGAAAACGCGTCCGGGGTCGGGTCGCCAATGCGACGCTGGTTCCCTATTTTGATCGTGCCGAGATTGAAGACGGTGCGATTGCCGGCCGGGACCTTGAAGTCGCCTGGGTCGCAGATCCGTACGAGCTGTTCTTCCTGCATATTCAGGGGTCGGGCCGGGTCCGCCTAGCGGACGGTTCGGTGGTGCGGATTGGCTATGACGGCCAGAATGGTCGCGACTATGTCGGGATCGGCAAATCGCTGCGTGACCGGAGCTTGCTGGCCAAGGGTCAGGCGTCGATGGACGGCATCATCAGCTGGATGAAGGCCAATCCGGATGCTGGCAAGACGCTGATGCGCGAGAATAAATCCTACATTTTCTTCAAGGTCCTGACTGGTGAAGGGCCGCTGGGTGCGCTCAATGTCGCGTTGACACCGGCAGTCTCGGTCGCGGCAGATCCGGCCTTCACGCCGCTTGGCGCGCCGTTCTGGCTTGATACCGCGATTCCCGAACCATCCACGACACCGGCGGGCTATGAGATGACGCCGTTTCGTGCCCTGATGGTTGCACAGGATACCGGCGGGGCGATCAAGGGCGCCAACCGCTTTGATCTGTTCTGGGGGCCGGGGGAGCGCGCGCGCAAGGTCGCGGGCGGCCTGTCCAGTATCGGACGGGCGGTGTTCCTGCTGCCCAAAAGCGCTGCGGCGCGGTTGCTGGCCAATGACGCGCCCGCTCGGCCCTGACGAACAGTCGGTCTGGTCCCGCGTCGCGGCCACCGTCCGCCCGCTGACCGGTCGCCGTATCCGGCCACCGGCGGCAGGGCCGATGCTCGCGATTCAGCCGAGCGAGCCGGTTGCGCCAAAGACCTCGCGCGCCGTCATGGCTACCCCTGCTGCGGTTGCCACGCTCGATGGCAGCTGGGATCGCCGCACCCGTCAGGGACGTCTTGTCCCGGATCGCAGCATTGACCTGCACGGCCTGACGGTGTCCTCTGCCCATGCAGCACTCGCTGATGCGGTGGAACGCGCCTCGACCGACGGCGCGCGCATACTGCACGTCGTGACCGGCAAGGGCGGTGGCGGTGCTGGGGAGGGTCGCGGCGTCTTGCGCGCCTCGATCGCCAACTGGCTCGATACGCCGCGCCTGCGGCCTTATGTTGCGGCGCTCCGGTCCGCCCATCCGCGCCACGGCGGGGCCGGGGCCTGGTATGTGATCCTGCGGCGGCGGCGCTGAATTGCGCAAGGGTGCGCAGTTCCGGCGCTTCTCGCCAAACGCGCTACGTGCGATAAGGCTGCGATCACAGGGAGATTGCCCATGACCTTTGCTCGCCGACTGCTCGCTGCGGCGTTGCTCGCCGGTGTGATGCCGACCATGGCACAGGCTGTCCCCGCCGCCATCGCCGTCGCTGTCAGCAAGCCAGGCCGACCGGCCGATGACATCGCGCTCGATGCCGGTCGCAAACCGGTTGGGGTGCTGACCTTCCTCGGCCTTCGCAAAGGTGACCGTGTTCTCGATGTGATGGCCGGTGGCGGCTATTATGCCGAGCTGATGGCG
>JAYVLC010000262.1:0-4344 GCA_043759675.1 Sphingosinicellaceae bacterium | reverse complement strand
CGGTGCTGACTTTGGGCGAATGAGCCTGACTGGCTATGTCGACAATTTGTTTGATAGCACACGTATCGAAAGCGCCCAGCGCGTCGTGGACTTCGGGCGTCCGGAAGGCTTTGCACCGGGCCGTGGTATCATCGCCTACCTGCCAAAGCCCCGTACCATCGGGCTGCGCGGCGAGGTTCGTTTCTGACGGACGACATTTTCGTCCAGTAAATTGCGACTGCTTCGGCTAGGAGCATCCGGCCGCTGGTTCCCCTGAGCCAGCGGCCGGTTTTTTGTACGTGTGTGGTTCAACGAAGCGTTGGGATGGCTTGATGATTGCGGGCGTCAAATGAGTATCCGGCCCGTCCGGTGGTCGGCGGTTGCGGCCCTGATAGTGGTGGCGCTCGCGGTCTATGCGGTTGTCGGGCGAGCACTGGCTCCCAAGGAGGTCACTGTCTTCGAGATCGTCAAGGAGCCTGCGGATCAGATGCTGGCCGTTGTGGGCCGCGTCCGCCCGCTCAATCTGGTCAGTGTCCAGTCCGAAAGCACCGGTGCCATCGTTGCGCTGCCGCATGATGAAGGGGATCAGGTTCGCAAGGGTGACCTGCTGGCGCGCATCCGGTCGGATAAGGAGGTCGCGGCGGTCGCGGTTTCCGAGGCGCAGCTGCGAGCCTTGGAGGCACAGCTGATCCTTGCCCGCCAGAAGCGTATCCGGTTGGGTGTCTTGGTGTCAGAAGGCTGGGCAACACGCGCCGCCCTTGATGAAGCGGCGGCGGCGGTTGCGGCGGCGGCGGCAAATCGTGACGCAGCGACAGCGACGGCTCGGCAAAGCCGCGTGCGTTCGCAGGAATTTGATGTGCGTGCACCGATGGACGGCACGATTCTGTCACGGCCAGTGGACGCCGGGCAAGTCGTCAATCTGAGCACGATTTTGTTCGAAATGGGCACGACCGGCCAGGTCGAGATTGAAGCCGAGGTGGATGAATTTCTGGCGGACCGGGTTCCGGTCAATGCCGCGGTCATGCTGTCGCCATCGGGAACGGCGCTTCGGCTGCCCGGGCGGATCAGCCAAATTTCGCCACGCGTTGATGCCTCGACCGGCGGGCGACTGATGCGATTTGTCACCAATGTCCCCGCTGTTGATCTCCGGCCCGGGCGGTCGGTGGATGTCGTGATCACCGTCGCGCATCGCGCCAGCGCCTTGTCAGTGCCGCGCTCGACACTGATCAGCAATCGCGGACAAACTGAGGTCAGGGTTGTGGAAAATGGGCGTGTCGCGGCCCGGACTGTCTCAACGCTGGATTGGCCTGGAACGCACTTGATCGTGACCGGGGGCCTCAAACAGGGTGACCTGGTGATGGCTGAGCCGACAGCCGCCATTCCGGGAGCGCGGGTCAAGCCGAAACCCGCTCCTACCAACCAGGCTGGCGGGAAGCTGCGCTGATGCTTTTTGCGGCGCGGGTCGCGCTTCGCTATCTGACCGCAAATCGCGGGCAGACGGCATTGCTGATCGGCGGCGTCGCGTTGAGCGTCATCGTGTTCATCTTCATCACTGCACTCGTCCGCGGGCTGGCTATCTTCCTGACGGCGCAGACCACTGGCCAGATCGCCCATATCGAACTTGAGCCGCCGCGCCGTGTTGCCCACCTGCAGTCGGACGATAACCGGTTCGCAGCCCAGCCCGTTTCGACATTCCAGCGCCAGCAAATCCGCAATTGGCAGCAGGTCGTCGCGGTGCTTGAGGGACTGCCGCATGTCGTCGCTGTGGTCCCCGAAATTTCCGGCAACGGCTTTCTGGTGCGGGGTTCCGCTGTTGCCCCGGTTGCCTTGCAGGGTCTAGCCCCGTCCCAGATCGATGCGATCACCGAAATATCCCGCTACATCGTCGATGGCACGTCTGACCTGTCGAGCGGCGGGATCGTCATTGGCGCAGACCTTGCTGATGACCTTGGACTGCGGGCCGGGGTACCTGTTCTGCTGCGCTCCGATCGTGGGGTTGAGCGGCTGATTCCGGTGACCGGCGTGTTCCGCGTCGGCCTGTCTAACCTTGACCGGCGTGTGGCGTTCCTGTCGCTTGTCGCTGCGCGTCCGCTTGCCAATCTGCCTGATGGCGTGACCCAGATTTCTGTGAAGCTTGATGACGCGGCAAAGGCCCCGGAAATCGCAGCATCACTGGCCGCGACAATCCCGCTCAAGATCACGGCCTGGCAGGAAAAGAACCGTAATCTGCAACAGGCGCTCGGGGGTCAGGGGACAACGGGCAAATTCATTCAGGTGTTTGCGATGGTCGCAATCATGATTTCGGTTGGCAGCGCGCTTCTCCTCTCCGCCGCCCGCCGCCGGGCCGAGATCGGGATCATGCGCAGCTTTGGTATCTCGCGCGGCTTTGTCGCCAGCGTCTTCCTGTTCCAGGGGATTATCATCGGCCTGGCTGCATCGTTGATCGGGGCTGGCGCTGGCTACCGCCTGTGCCTGTTGCTCAGTGAAATCAAGGCCGCCGACGGCGATCCTCTGCTGCCAATCGTGCCGTCGGAGGGGGGATATCTGCTCGTGATCGTTCTCACGACCATCGGATCAGCGATTGCCGCAATCCTGCCAGCCCGAGCTGCTGCCCGGGTCGATCCGGTCGAGGCAATTCAGCAATGACCCTGCTCGTTGCACAAAATCTGAGCAAGACGTTCACCAATGGTGACGAGGAAACACTGGTCCTGAAGGATATTGATCTGACCCTCGCCCCTGGGGAAATGGTCGCGCTGCTCGGGCCGTCAGGTTCGGGCAAATCAACCTTGCTGAACATATTGGGTCTGCTGATGCGGCCGACTGGCGGTACGCTGACCTTACTCGGTGAACCGCTGAACAATCGATCCGAAACTACCCTGTCGCAGACCCGCAATCGACATCTGGGCTTTGTATTCCAGTTTCATCATCTGTTGCCGGATTTCACCGCGCTGGAGAATGTCGCTTTCCCCGCTGCGGCGCCCAATGGCGGGATTTCGCCTGCAATCCGCACGCGGGCGGCCATGCTGCTCGATCGGGTCGGGCTATCTGAGCGGACGGACTTTCTGGCGACCCGGTTGTCCGGTGGCCAGAAACAGCGTGTCGCCATTGCGCGGGCGCTGATGAATCGACCCGATCTGGTCTTGGCCGATGAACCGACCGGCAACCTTGACCGCGAGAATAGCGCGCGGGTGATGATGCTGCTCCGTGAGATCAACCGGGAGGACCAGACGACGTTCCTGCTTTCAACGCACGATCCGCACATTGCCGAGGCCTGTGACCGGCAAATTCATGTGGTGGATGGCCGGGTCACCTGAAGTCAGACGGCGGACGCCATGGCGTCTTCCTGGCGCTTGATCCAGAATGCGCCCACCGCAACGGCACCATTGAGCAGGCCGACCAGAAAGAACGGGGCCCATGGCCCGACCCGGTCAAACAGCCAGCCGCCGATCACGGACAGGATCAGGATGCCGACCGCACCACAGAAATTGAACACGCCAATCACCGAGCCGCGCATGTCCTCGGGCGCTTCCTTGCCGATGATCGTCTGGGCCGCGAGGAATGCGCTGATCTGGGCGATACCAAGCAGCGCGAAGAAAGGCAGCGCGGCAGCCTCCAGCGGATCATCGACAAAAATCAGGCTGCAATAGCCTACCAACCCCAGCAGCATGCACCAGCCGAGCGCGGTCATGCGGGGCAGGCGGTCGAGCGGGACCGCGATCACGGCCGGCCACATCAGCGCCGCTGACTGGGCCACAATGAACGGAACCAGCCCTGCGCTCAGGGCAGCCGACGTCGATAGACCGTCGGCTACGGCGGCCTGCTTGCCCCAGGCAATCGCGAACAATCCGACGATGGCGAGATCGCCCCGCGCGACGAACCCCGAAACATAGGATAGCGCAATGCGGCGATTATCGCGTGCAACCAGGAAGCCCTCCCGAAGCGTGACAAGTGCCGGTCGACGGGGTTTTCGGGCGGTTGCCTCGGGAACACCGGGGCGCAGGAACCACCACGCAACCAGCGCCGACACAATGCAGCACGCTGCAGCCACGAGCATCGTCTGCTGACCTGCAACAATATCTGACGCACCCCGCGCCACGAAGATCGCCGGAAGCTTGCCGATGAACAGGGCAACCAGCACGACGCCGAGGCCGTTCAGAAACCCGCAGATGGCCGTCATCTTCCCCCGGTCCGCCTCGACCGAATAGTCGGCGATGACGGTCGCCAGCATCCCGGTCATAGCCCCGATGCCGAGCGAATAGACGACCCGCGCAAGGCTCAGCTCGGTGATCGACCTGGCGAAAGGGTAGATCGCATAGCCAATTGCCAGCGTCAGGAAGCCTGCGGCATAGACGGACTTGCGCCCGA
>JAYVLC010000261.1:0-2653 GCA_043759675.1 Sphingosinicellaceae bacterium | reverse complement strand
CGCTCCCCCAGCGACACGCCCTTGCCGCCGCCATCCCGGCTCAGCCGCTGTCCGGCAGGCGGCGGATCGTCGTCCGTCACCCCCGCAAACCTGCGATATTGGCGGCATAGGCGCTGGGGCCGCCCCGGAAGGTTGCGGTTCCAGCCACCAGCACATCGGCCCCGGCGGCAATCACGCGCGGCGCCGTTGCAGCGTCGATGCCGCCATCGACCTGCAGGTCGATGACCTTGCCGAGTTTGTCGATCGACTTGCGGATCGCCTCGATCTTGCGAAGCTGTGATTCGATGAACGACTGGCCACCAAAGCCCGGATTGACGCTCATCACCAGCACCAGGTCGATCTCTTCAAGAATATAATCAAGCATTTTGGCCGGTGTTGCCGGGTTGAGTGACACCCCGGCCTTCTTGCCCAACGCCTTGATCCGCTGAATCGTGCGGTGCAGATGCGGCCCGGCCTCGGCATGAACCGTGATGATGTCCGACCCTGCCTCGGCAAAGGCATCCAGAAAATGATCGACCGGCGCGATCATCAGATGCACATCCATGACCTTGGCGGTGTGCGGGCGCAGCGCCTTCACGACCGCCGGGCCGATCGTCAGATTGGGCACGAAATGCCCGTCCATCACATCGACATGGATATAATCGGCACCAGCCAGATCAATCGCGCGCACCTCGGCGCCAAGACATGCGAAATCAGCGCTGAGAATGGACGGCGCAATGCGGACGGGTTGTTGCATCACTGGGGTGTAGCAGGGCGCGGGCTTGGGCGTCCAGACGCGTGACAAAGCGGCGCGCGACGTGGCAGATGGCGCGATGACCATAATCGCGTTCGATCATGTCCAGCTTGCGATGCCAGCTGGTGGAGAAGACGCCGCGCGCCGCTTTTTCGCGGATATTCTTGGGCTGACCGAAGTTCCCAAGCCTGTCGAACTGGCCGACCGGGGCGGCTGCTGGTTCGCACGCGGCAACGTCTGCGTCCACCTTGGGGTCGAGGCCGACTTCCGTCCCGCCAGAAAGGCGCATCCGGCGTTCCGGGTTTCAGGCTTCGCCGCCCTCCGTGCCAGGCTCGACGCCAGCGGTCACCTTACCCGGGACGACATCCCGGTCGACGGGCTGCAGCGCTGCTTCGTCGATGACCCGTTCGGCAACCGGATTGAGTTGATCGATGGATCGACGGCTTAGAGTCTGTTTCAGCTGAATGGAAACGCCCACCGAGCCCGCTCATCCAGAGCGAAGTCGATGGGCTCAGGATGAGCGGGGATTAGCTGATTCAATCGAGCTGAAACAGACTTTAGGGCTGGACCGCGGTTCGGCCGAGCAAGTCGGCGGGCGCTAGGCTCACGTCCTTGATCGTCTGCTTTGCGGCACCGATTGCCGCCACCGGCTTGCCGCCGACGGTGAGCCTCAGGGCGCCGGCATTGCCGGTCCACAGTTTCAGGCCGGTCGGCTCGGCCGGTACGGCATAGCTTTCACCGGCCTGCAAAATGCCCATCCTGATGGTGCCGTTGGCGTCGTAGACTTTGAACCAGGCATCCTCGGTGGCGGAAATCATCACCTGCCCTCCGGCGGGCGCGACATCGACCGCGACGTCGCCGGTCGGAGACACCAGGGCTGCCGGTTCGGTCCGAACGTCGGCGACGGGTCCGGCAACTGGCGGCAGCGTGATATCGATTGCAGGGGCGGGGGCGGGCTGGGGCGTCGCAGCAACCGCTGCAGGCGGCACCGGCGTTTCCGATAGCTGCGGCGCGATCCGTCCCGCACCATAGGCCCAGACCACAGCGATCAGCGCGACAAGTATGATGATCGTGCCCGCTATGAGCGCCAATGACGGCCTGCGCGAATCGTCGATCGGCTCCAGCGGCGCAACGGCCACCGGGACATGCTCCCCTTTGGTGGTTTCGGTCCGGAACTGGGCTGCAAGCAAATTGGGCGCAAGGCCGACGTGGCGGGCGAAGGATTTCACGAACCCGACGGCGTAGGGGAGCGCGGGCAAGCTGTCATGGGCGTCGGATTCAATGGCGTGGAGGTGGCGGATTGGCACACGGGTTTCGCGTGCAATATCCACGAGCTCCATTCCCTTTTGGATTCGCGCACGGCGTATGGCTTCGCCAACCGTCGGCTGCGGCACATCGAACACGTCGCCAAGCGGCGCCTGATACTCGTCCACCCTGTCTGTCCTGTCCCTGCGACCCGTCGGCTTTGCGCTTGCCCGTTATTTCAAGGTCGCGCGACTCGGGGGTGCTGTCAACGCCACGTGGCACCGAAAGATGCTATTCGAGTGCGATTTTTCGCTTTTCCGCCTCGGCTCGCAATCTTTCCCGCACCAACCCGCCCGGTTCTGCAAGCCAGGCGCGCATGGCGGTGCGCAGCGGCGCGATTTCGGTCGAGCGGAGCATCGTTTTTACCGGCCCGATCGCTGCTGGCGTGATCGATAGCCGGTCAACTCCCAGGGCAACCAGTGCCAGCGCCTCCAGGGTTCGCCCCCCCATTTCCCCGCAGACCGACAGCGGCACGTTTGCGGCTTTTGCGGCATCAATAACCCGCGCCAGAAACCGCAATATGGCTGGGGAAAGCCAGTCATAGCGGTCCGCGAGCTTCGGGTTCGAGCGGTCGGCGGCGAACAGGAACTGCGTCAGATCATTGGTCCCAACCGA
>JAYVLC010000260.1:0-1562 GCA_043759675.1 Sphingosinicellaceae bacterium | reverse complement strand
GTCGGTGAACCGATCCAAGACCTCATAAGTCAGCGATTCGGTCCCGTGTGCCTTGGCTGCGGTGTGGATGGCGGGGGTGCTGCCTGAACCCATGCGGAGGGCGAATTCGAAGCGATTCCAGCGCTTGTCGAGTGCGGTGGTCGAGCCGACCCAGACCTCGCCGGAGGCGGCGCAGCGAATGGCGAAGATGCCGACTTCGGGTTTTTGCTCCTTGTAGGCGGCAGTGGCGGCTTTGCGGGTTTGATTGTCCATGGCAGTGCCGTAGCAGAGCAGTCGTTTGCTGCGAAGGCGGTGGCGCGGCTCGTACGCCGCGATAAGGTGCTTGGAGGAGGATGTTATGAAGACCGACGCACGCATTGACGCCTATATCGCGGGCACGGCGGATTTTGCGCGCCCGATCCTGGAACATATTCGCCGCATCGCTCACGCCGTCTGTCCGGACGTGGAGGAAACGATTAAATGGGGGATGCCGCATTTTGATCACAAGGGGTCGATCGTGTGCGGCATGGCTGCCTTCAAGGCGCATTGCGCGCTCAACATCTGGGGGACGCGCGGCGACGGCTCGCAGGCCAATGAACCGAATGGCATGGGCCAGTTCGGTCGGCTGACCAGCGTTGCCGATCTGCCCGCCGACACCGAGTTCAAGGCGCTGCTCGCGGCCCGCGTCGCGGCGATCGACCGTGGCGAGAAGCGGGTGACGCCTGGCAAGCCGCGTCCGGTGCTCGAGGCACCTGCCGATCTGCTGGCGGCGCTGGATGCGGTTCCAGCCGCCCGGGCGACCTTTGACGGCTTCCCCCAGTCCGGTCGCCGCGACTATGTCGAATGGGTGATCGAGGCCAAGCGCGAGGAGACGCGCGCGAAGCGCATTGCCCAGGCCATCGAGTGGATGGCCGAAGGCAAGCCACGCCACTGGAAATATCAGAACTGCTGACCATGATCGCTTGGGGGTGACGGCGCGGCGCTGTGGCGCTAGAGCCGCGCGGATGGCAGATATCTTTCACAGGTTTTCAGCGCAGCTGCGCGATGTGCTCGACGGGCTGGTCGCGAGCGGTGGCTTGCCGGACGGACTGAAGCTTGGGTCGGTGACGGTCGAAGCGCCGCGTGATCCGGCGCATGGCGATCTGTCGACCAATGCGGCAATGGTGCTCGCAAAGACCGCTGGGACCAACCCGCGCGCCCTGGCTGCACTGATTACACCGGCACTGGCAGGACTTCCCGGCGTCACCAGCGCCGAGATCGCCGGGCCGGGGTTCATCAATGTACGGCTTGCAGACGGACTCTGGCGTGCTGAGTTGCAGGCGATCCTCGCGGGCGGCGATGCCTATGGCCGGTCGGGCATAGGGACCGGGCAGCGGGCCAATGTTGAATATGTATCGGCGAACCCGACAGGGCCAATGCATATGGGCCATTGCCGCGGTGCCGTCGTTGGCGATGCGCTGGCGAGCCTCCTCGAGACGGCGGGCTACACCGTGACCCGCGAATATTATATCAACGACGCCGGCAGCCAAGTCGACACCCTCGCTAGGTCGGCCCATCTGCGGTACCGGGAGGCACTTGGTGAG
>JAYVLC010000259.1:0-3843 GCA_043759675.1 Sphingosinicellaceae bacterium | reverse complement strand
CCATATTTTCTGCCGTGAGGACCAGATCGTCGATGAGGTGCGGACGTTCTGCGACCTGCTCGATAAAGTTTACAAGGATCTGGGGTTCGCAAGTTATGCAATCAAACTCGCGCTCCGCCCCGAAAGGCGGTTCGGAACCGACGAGATGTGGGACCGCGCCGAAAATGACCTGCGCGAGGCCGTGCGACTCGCAGGACGGTCAGGGCCGGAATATCAGTGGGAAGAACTTCCCGGCGAAGGAGCGTTTTATTCCCCCAAGCTCGAATTTCACCTGACCGACGCGATTGGCCGGACCTGGCAGTGCGGCACGATCCAGCTTGATTACGTCCTGCCCGAACGGCTCGATGCGAGCTATGTCGGTGCTGATGGCGCAAAGCATCGGCCGGTGATGTTGCACCGGGCGATTCTCGGGACCTTTGAACGGTTCATCGGCATCCTGATCGAGCATCACGCCGGACGCTTCCCGCTGTGGCTGGCGCCGGTGCAGGCGGTGGTTGCCACCATCGTGTCGGACGCCGACGGCTATGCCGCCGAGGTCGTCGCGGCCCTGACCGCAGCCGGGCTGCGCGTCGAGGCGGACACCCGCAACGAGAAGATCAACTACAAGGTCCGCGAGCACAGCCTTGCCAAGGTCCCCGCGTTGCTGGTTGTCGGCAAGCGGGAGGCTGAGGAGGGTACGGTCGCGGTGCGGCGTCTCGGGCACGAGGGTCAGCAGGTGCTCAAACTCGTCGATCTGGTCGCGCAACTGAAGGCCGAGGCAACCCCGCCGGACCTTACGGCATAGCTTTCGCGCAACAGCGGCGCAGATTCGCATTGCCCGCCTTTCGCAACAGCGCAATCCGCACTACATAGCGCGCACAGCTTACGGGCCCACAACAGGAGTTTCGACCATACCACCACCCTTCATGCGCCGCGGCATGGCGCCGCCGCCGCCGCTTTCCGGACCACGCTTCAACGAGCACATCACCGTGCCGAAGGTGCGAGTCATCGACCAGGATGGCGAAAATCTCGGCGTGCTTTACACCAAAGAAGCAATTGAGCAGGCAGCCGAGGTCGGTCTCGACCTTGTCGAAGTGTCGCCGAATGCTGATCCGCCGGTGTGCAAATTCCTCGATGTCGGCAAGTTCAAGTACGAGGCCCAGAAAAAGGCCGCGGTCGCCCGGAAATCGCAGAAGACGCAGGAGATCAAAGAGATCAAGATGCGTCCGAACATCGATGACCATGATTATCAGACCAAGATGAAGGCGATGCACCGCTTCATCGACGAGGGCGACAAGGTCAAGGTGACCCTGCGGTTTCGTGGTCGTGAAATCTCCCAGGGCCAGCTTGGTATGGTGCTAATGCAGCGGGTCCAGGCCGACATGGCCGAATCGACGAAGGTCGAGCATTATCCACGCATGGAAGGTCGCCAGATGCTGATGGTGATCGCGCCAAAGCAATAGGGGCACGCCCTCTCCCCGCTCGCTATCGCGAGTCGCCCTCTCCCCAGTGGGGCGAGGGCGACTTGGCCGCAGGCCAAGCGGGGAGAGGGGATTATGCCGCCGCGTCGGCCCTTGGATAATCGGAATATCCGTGCGGTCCTTGCGAATACCAGGTCCGCACATTTCCTTCTGCCAGTGGGCTGTCCGCTGCCAGCCGCTCAACCAAATCTGGGTTTGAGATAAACGGCCGCCCGAACGAAATGCCGTCGGCCCGGCCATCTGCCACGGCCTCAATGGCATCCCCGCGTGTGTAATCGCTGTTCAGGATCAGCGGGCCGGTGAACACCTTGCGGATGTCGGGCGAGACCGGTGGCACGTCGGTTGAGCCGAACGTCCCGTTGGCGCGCGGCTCCCTGAGTTCCAGAAAACCGATCTTGCGGGCCTCCAGCATCGCAGCGACTCCGGCAAACAATGGCACCGGATCACTGTCGTCACAGCCCTGGCTATCGCCATTGGGGGACAGACGGATCGAGGCGCGCGCTGCACCGACTTCGGCGATCACCGCGTCAACCACCTCGGTTGCAAACCGGATGCGGTTGTCGATCGAGCCACCATAAGCGTCGGTGCGGAAATTGGTGTTGTTGCGCAGGAACTGGTCAACCAGATAGCCGTTCGCCCCGTGGACCTGCACGCCGTCGAACCCGGCGGCAATCGCATTGCGGGCCGCAATTGCGTAATCCGCCACCGTTGACCTGATCTCGTCCGGGCTCAGCGGGCGAGGGTCGGCATAGTCGATCCGTTTGCCTTCGCTCAGCGGGGTTCGGATACCGCCGGGTGCGCGCCGGTCCGACGACGATACCGGCTGCCCGCCGCCGAAAAAGTCCGGATGGACAATCCGGCCCATATGCCAAAGCTGCAGGACGATTCGGCCACCGTCCTGGTGTACGGCGTCGGTGACCGGCTTCCACGCCTCGACCTGCGCTGCGTTCCAGATCCCGGGCGCATCAACCCAGCCAAGCCCGATCCGGCTGATGCCGGTCGCTTCGCTGATGATCAGCCCGGCAGACGCACGCTGCCGGTAATAGGCGATCATCGCGGGCTGCGGCACACCGTCGCCATTTGCCCGCCCGCGCGTCAGCGGTGCCATGATGATGCGGTTCGGCGCACGGATTGCCCCAAGGTCGATGGGATCGAACAGGCTTGGCATGGTGGTTCCCTGCAAAAAGCGGACTGTTGAGGTCTGATTGGGTGGACGCGTCCTACCCTGCCTGCCACAGGATACCGGTCATGCGCGACCAGCATTTTCTTGAGGGTGGCTTTGTTCGCCGCTTTGCATTTCCGCTGTTTCTGGGCGGCTCGGCGATCCTGTCGGCAGGGCCGCTGCTGGTGCGGCTCGCCGACGTCGGGGCAGTGCAGTCGGCCTTCTGGCGCTTGGCGCTGGCGTTGCCGCCCCTGTTCCTGATTGCCCTAGCGATGCGGCCTCCCGGTCGATCAGCGGCCCAGCCGGGTGACTGGCGCTGGCTTGGCGCAGCGGGGTTCTTCTTTGCCGCAGATCTTGCGCTCTGGCATCTGGGGATCGCGCGGACCACGCTCGCCAACTCCTCTCTCCTCGCCAACTCAACCAGCTTCATCTACCCGATCTGGGGCTTTGCCGTGGCGCGAACATTGCCGAGCCGCCGCGCCGGGGCTGCGCTGATCCTGGCAGTCGCCGGAATCGCCCTGCTGATGGGGATGTCGGCGCAATTGTCGCCGCGCCATCTGGCGGGTGACCTCCTCTGTCTCGCCGCCGCCGTGTTGTACACCGGGTATCTGATCGTGATGGACCGGGTCCGGTCGCGGATCCCGGCGTTTTCGGCGCTCGCGATGTCCACCTTGTTCTCGGCGCTGATGCTGTTGCCGTTTGCGGTCATGGCCAGCGGAGCGTTCTGGCCGCATGACTGGACCCCGCTGATCTGGCTGGCGATTGGTAGTCAGGTGGTTGGCCAGGGGTTGATCATTGTCGCACTCCCGCATTTGTCGCCGCTGGCGAGCGGACTTGGCCTGCTGATTCAACCAATATTGTCGGCGTCATGGGGAATGCTGTGGTTCAATGAGCGGCTGGGTGCCGCAGAGGCGGTGGGGGTCACCGCCATTCTCGCCGCGTTGGTCATGGTGCGGCTGCCGGAAAGGCGCTAGCGTCCCTGCCGGGGGAGAAAAGCATGCTGGAATTGGTGGCGGACGCACCGGCTGGCGGCGTTCCGAAACGCTATCTTTTGGTCGCGCTATGCTTTGCGGCGACCTTCATTTGCTACATCGACCGGGTCAATATTTCGGTCGCCATCATTCCGATGGCTGAGGAATATCACTGGTCGCCGACCACCAAGGGGCTGGTGCTGTCGTCGTTCTTTATCGGCTATCTGCTGGCGATGCTGCCAAGCGGGGC
>JAYVLC010000258.1:0-9800 GCA_043759675.1 Sphingosinicellaceae bacterium | reverse complement strand
AGCGACGATGCCTTTTATGTGACCGGCGAAGCCATTAACGTCAGCGGCGGCGAGGAAATGCACTGATGCGCGAAGAACGGATCGACTGGCCCGGTGGGGCGAAAATGGCGCTGTCCGTCGTGGTCAATGTCGAGGAAGGCAGCGAAATGACGGTCGCCCGCGGGGATCGCGGGATGGAGCCGGTTGACGAGCTTGGCATCCACATCAAATCGCCCATCCGCAACTACGGCAACGAAAGCAATTATCGCTACGGCATCAAGGCCGGGGCACCGCGCATCGTAAAGCTGCTTAGGGCGTTCGACATTGCGGCGAGTTGGACGGTCGCCGCGCTCAGCCTCGAAAATCACCCGGAAATTGCCGAGGCGATTGCCGAACTTGGTCACGAACCGGTCAGCCATGGCTGGCGTTGGGTCCATCAGTTCAAGCTGGATGAAGCGCAGGAGCGCGAGTTCATTCGCAAAGCTGTCGCCTCAATCGAAAAGACCGTCGGTGTTCGCCCCTATGGCTGGCTGTCACGCTATTTCCACACCGACAACACGCGTCGCCTGCTGATTGAGGAGGGTTTTGCCTATCATATGGACGATTATTCAGGTGACGTGCCATTCTGGGACCGCGACACCGTGCCCGGCAAGCCGATTGCCATCGTGCCGTATCAGCTCGATTCCAACGACATGAAGATGTGGACCGATCCGGCGATGACGCCCGACCAGTGGCTCGGCTATGCCAAGCATAATTTCGATCAGGTCTACCGCGAGGGCATCGAGGGAAATCCCAAGCTGATGTCGCTCGGCCTGCACTTGCGGATCATCGGCCGGCCTGGCCGTATCTGGGCGCTGGAGGAATTTTTCCGACATGTCCGTGCCCATGCTGATGTCTGGGTGACGACCCGCCACGCCATCGCGCAGCATCTGGCTGTGGTGGACCCGGTATGAGCCTCCGCCTCGAAAAACACGGGGCCGTTGCGCGCCTGCTGATCGACCGCACGGCCAAGCGCAACGCCTTCAATCAAGCGATGTGGGACCAGTTGCCGGATCTGCTGGCCGACGCCATGGGCGATGCTGCGGTACGCCTGCTCGTGCTGCAATCGGCGGAGCCGGGTATGTTCTGCGCTGGGGCCGATATTGGTGAACTTCTCTCCAACAAGGACAATCCAGCCTGGGGCCGGGCCAATCAGGCCGCGATCTTCCGGGCGCAGTATGAACTTACGCGTGCCGCGAAACCCACAATCGCCTTTGTCGATGGCGACTGTGTCGGCGGTGGCTGCGGGCTGGCCCTCGCGTGCGATATCCGTATCGCGACGGCCCGCTCGCGCTTTGGTATCACCCCGGCCAATCTTGGTCTGGTCTATCCGCTGCATGACACCAAATTGCTGGTTGATCTGGTCGGTCCCGGTCAGGCCAAACGGATGCTCTATTCCGCGCAGTTGCTGAACGCCGCCGAGGCCTTGCGCATCGGCTTGGTCGAGGAATTGGCCGACAGCGCCGACGACCTCGCCCAGCTCATCGCTTCGAAATCCCTGTATAGCGCCAAGGGCACCAAACAGTTCGTCCGCCGCATCCTCGATGGGCAAGCCGACGATGATGCCGACACCCGCGCGATCTTCAGCGCCAGCTTCTCCGGCCCCGATTTTGCGGAAGGGACCAGCGCCTTTGTCGCCAAGCGAAAGCCCGCATTCAAATGACCACCCTTGTGACCCACGGCGCGATCATGGGCGGTGTTGTTGGCGTCCCCGACCTCGACGCCGCGTTGGCCGACTATCGCGATGTGCTCGGCTTCAGGCAGGTCGGCCTCGATGTCGTTGGAGCAGCGCTTGCGGCCAGTTGGGGCTGTCCGAACAATGCCGCATCCCGCATGGCGACGCTGCAACCCACCAGTGGTTCACCCTGTTTTATCCGGCTGGTCGAACAGCCAATTCCGCCGAGCTTTCTGCCGACCCGGTCATATGGCTGGGCGTCCTATGAGATCAGCGTGCTCGACGTATTCGGCTGGCCTGCCCGTATCGCTGCCACTGGTTTCGACATCATCGGTGAACCGAAGGAAATCCCGGGCCTGCCCTATTTCGTTGCAATGCAGGTCTATGGGCGCGGCCGTGAGATGCTGTATTTCAACGAGGTGCGCGAAAACACGCCGACGTCGGACCTCCCCAAAGCACGGTCGCCGATGGACAATATTTTCATCGTCATCCTCGCCGCAAAAGACCGCGTAGAATCCGTCGCTTGGTACAAGGACAAGCTGCGCCTCGACGAGGGGGACACCTACACCATCGCCTATGGCATGATTAACAACGCCTTTGGCTTGCCAGCCGACACCACGTCATCGCTGACGATGGTTCAGGCGGGCCGGATGCCGATCGTCGAGGTCGACGACTATCCGGTGCAGACCACGGAACGGTCGACCGCCCCCGGCTGCCTGCCGCCGGGCAACAGCCTGGTGACGCTGGCGGTTCAATCATTTGGCAGTTTGGACTTGGCTTGGATCACGCCACCCACAGTGCAGGACGGCCCGGTCTACGGCGGACGCCGGGCCGGCACCGTTATCGGACCTTCCGGAGAGCTATTGGAACTGATCGAACTCGGGTGACGCAGCCTCGGCTCAGACCAGCAGAACAGTCGACCCGGTCGTGGCTCGCCCCTCAAGATCACGGTGCGCCTGCTCAGCGTTCTCCAGCGCATATCGCTGGCCAATGCTGACCGTCAGCGAACCATCGGCCAATTTGCCAAACAGCCGAGCGCTCCCCGCCGCCCGCTCTGCCGCGCCGGTGTAATAATCGAACAGCGTCGGCCGAGTATTATACAATGACCCTTTCGCCGCCAGCACACCAAGGCTGATGCCGGTCACCGGCGCGCTGGCGTTGCCATAACTGACGATCAGCCCGCGTTTTCCGGTTGCATCAAGCGACGCTTCCCAGGTGTCCATGCCGACCCCGTCAAAGGTGACCCGGACGCCCGCGCCGCCGGTCAGCTCGCGGACCCGCTTCGCAGTGGGTTCCGTCGCATAGTTGATGACATGATCTGCGCCCGCAGCCTGCGCCAGGGCGGCTTTCTCCTCGGTACTGACCGTGCCGATGACCACCGCGCCGACCGATTTCAACCACTGGACGAGCAACAGGCCAACGCCGCCGGCCGCAGCATGGACCAGCACCGCCTGACCGGCTTCAACTCTTGCACAGCGCTCAACCAGAAATTCGGTGGTGCAGCCCTTCAACAGCGCCGCAGCGGCGATTTCGTCGCTGATCCCGTCCGGCGTGGCGAACAGCGCGGAGGCCGCGATATTGCGCGCGTCGGCATAGGCCCCGAGCGTCGGGCCAAATGTGCAGACCCGCTGGCCCACAACCAGTCCGCCAACCCCGTCGCCGACGGCCTCAACAACCCCAGCCGCCTCAATACCAAGACCGCTCGGCAGCGCGATCGGGTAAATCCCGCGCCGGTGGTAGGTATCGATGTAGTTCAGCCCGACGACGGTGTTCCGCATCCGCACTTCGCCGGGCCCGGGGGCGGGCAGGTCAGTATTACGCCACTCAATAACCTCAGGGCCACCGTGCCGATTGAGGATTGCTGCTTTGGCCACGCCGATCTCCTTCAAATACCCGGACGCTCCGGTCAGCCGTTGATCGTCGGTGCCTCAATCAGCAGGACCTGGCAATCGGCGGCACCGGCACGCAGCAGTTTGGCCTTGCCATATTCGGGCGAGTTCCAGAACGCGAGCGCGGCCGCCTTGGTGGGCCATTCGGAAATTACCATTGACGCACCGTCGCCGAACTCACCCTCCAGCAGCTCCGCGCCCGGCCCGCGCAGCACATATTTCCCACCGAACTGCGCCACCAGTGCGCCTGCCACCGCGCCATATCCGGCGATGAACGCCTCCCGGTCCCGGATTTTCGCTGTGACGATCATATAGGCTGGCATCGCGGCCCCCTTGCTACTTCGCAGCTTTGGCGGCGCGTTCAGCGTCAACCAGCTTCTTGAACTCAGTCCAGGTCGTCGCGTTCCGACGGGTATCATCACCCGGTGGCGGTGCGGTATAAATCGGGTAGCGCGCCGCAATCTCGTCCTTGATGACCGCAGGAAGTTCGTCATAGCTTTTCAGCTTGGTACCCATCGCATTGAACACCACGCCGCCCTGACGACCGCGCATCTTCATCCACGGCATGAATCCCGAAATCCGAACCCAGGCGATTGTCGGGTGCGAGGTCGGATTTTTGGTGTTGAGCATCTCGTCGGCATCAAAAGCGAAATCAAAAATCTCCATCGCGTGATATTTGCCACCGACATAATCCTGATACTCGCCGGCCAGCACATTGTGATAAAACAACGGGGCCTCGATCGGCATGAACAGGTTTCTGCCGATGCGCTTCAGCTTCATCGTGAATGGCGAGCCGTCCTCCTCATAGGGGAAGTTCGGGCGCGAATTCACCGGGTCATTGTTGATCTGCATCACATCGACGACCTCGTCGGTCCACGGATTGGTCCATTTGCGGACGATCTCGCCGGTCGTGATGTCGGTCATGAACATCACTTCACGGCTGACGAGCCGATAGCCGGTCCCGCGCTTTGGATCGGTGACGGAGACGCATTGGCGGATGTTCATACCTTCGCCGTTGAACAAATGCCGGTCTTGTTCGCCGTCGATGCGCGAATAGACCTTGCCTGACCAATAATAGACCGCAGGCTTGCCGTCGGCTTCGCCGCACTGGACCCGTTTGGAAATCTCCAGCGCATCCTCGGGCTTGTTCTGATCCAGAATCCGGGCAGATGCTTGTCCGGCGAAGGCCAGCGCGATGCCGGCCAACATGATGTGGCGTACCTTCATGATCTGTCTCTCCCTATCCCTTGGTTTTGGCTGAATTGACCGATGCGGTTGCCGGTTCGCTGCCGATGGCGCAACCGGCTTGCATCCAGCGCAGATTGATGCCGATGCGGCTGGAATCGGG
Organism: Sphingosinicellaceae bacterium; assembly: GCA_043759675.1. Taxonomy (GTDB): domain Bacteria; phylum Pseudomonadota; class Alphaproteobacteria; order Sphingomonadales; family Sphingomonadaceae; genus JADCGM01. The sequence continues at coordinate 4,870 of JAYVLC010000258.1, read as the reverse complement.
GGCCGCCCAGCTGTAGGATTCGGCGTGATCGGGCCGTTCTGGCTTGTGCACATACAGCGTCAGCGCCGGCTTGTTGGTGCTGCCCGGCTCCCACGTCACATTGCGGACCCGGACAATAGCTGGCTGCGCGCGGGTCTCGCCACCGCCGACCAGCGCGCGGCCGCCCTGGTCATGCAGCTTCACACCACGCTCAAAATACCAGTCCTCGCTGCCATCCGGTTTCGGCTGGGGCTTGAGGATCGACACCCAGCAGGTGACCGGTCGCGACCGGCGCAGCAGGGAGGTGGAGCCGTCGGGATAGGCAAGGGTGATCCCCTCCGGCCCGATCTGCTGCATGACCGCTTCATTGTGACATTTGCCGGTGCGTGGTTCGGCAACCAGAACTTTGCCCTGTGACCGGAATGGCATTCCGCACGGCCCGGCGGTCACTATGGTGCCGCTGACGGTCATCAGATGGCCGTCCTCAAGTGGCTTGCCATAGGCATCGATTGTCCGCAATCGAAGCGAGTTGCCCTCCAGCAGCACTTCCATCGCCGTGGCAGGTGGCGGCGTCTTGCCCGCAAGCCTGGTGAAATAGACATCCTCCTCATTGGTGAAGACGCCCGGAAACAGCGCAAGCGGGGAGGCCGCCAACGCTGGCTGCGCGAGCAGGGCTCCGACCGATGTCACCAGACCAAATCGCATAGCCGCCCCCAATCACTGACAGGCTAGACCAACACCGCGGCAATTGGAATATGTCCGGACAACTTTTTTGGCTTCGGCCCAAATGCAATGATGCCCGGCGCGAAGGCCGGGCATCATCAGCAGGTCTGCAATGTCAAACGCTAGAACTTCCGGCGGGCGCGGACCGTCCACGTACCCGGCGGGCTGAGGTAGGTGTAGTTCGACAGGCTGGACTGATTGTACACCCTGCTGAAGCAATTGTCGCATTCCGCCGAGACGGTCCAATTGCCATCGTCGGTCCTGAGTGCCAGCCCCGCGTTGACCAGCACATGCGACTTGGATTGCGAACCGGTCAGGAACGCGCCGCTGTTCGGATTGGCCGGGAAGGTGCCGTTCACGCCCGAAATGGCACCCGAATAGATGGTGGCGTTGGCGGTGCCGGTCTCAAGGCTTGATCGGTACACGACATTGACCGACGGGCTGAGAATCCCGCCCGACGATCCCAGTACATAATCATAGCTGCCGCCAACCGCGAAGGTCACCGTCGGCGTCCGGACTGGCGTCGCGATATTGCCCTGTGCGTCGATGATACCGGCGGCGCAGGCCGGGGCATTGTTCGGCGCCAGTGGCGGTGTCACCGCCGGAACGGGTTGTACAGTCGTGCTCGGCCCCAGCGGAACCTGGCCTGCCGCCAGCTGGGCCCGGCATTGGGCTTGCTGGGCCCGGACCGAGGTGATGCCATAAGCATTTGGCAACAGCGTGTCCGACACCTTGTATTTGTCGTCCTGATAGCCGGCGTTGGCATACAGGCTCAGGCCCTTGATCGGCACGGCGGTCAGTTCGACTTCAAGGCCCTTATTGCTCAAATCAGCAAAATTCTGGGTGATGAAGGCAATCGAACCATTCGGATTGACGAAGGCCGACGGTGTCTGCAGCGCACTCACGTCAAGATAAAACGCAGTGATGTTGGCCCGCAGGCGGTTGTCAAAGAACTGGGTCTTCAGGCCGGTCTCATATGACCAGACCTTCTCCGGATCGAACGGCAGCAGCTGCGTTGGGTTGGTCGCCCGGGCATTCCAGCCGCCCGACTTGAATCCGCGCGTTGCCGAGGCAAACACCAAGGTGTCCTCGTTCGGCTTGTAGTTGAGCGCAAACCGCGGGGTCCAAAGTTTGGTGGTCAGCGTCTTGGGGATCGCCCGGCCATTGGCTGCGATGATATTGGCATTGAACAGGCAGGTCGCAGCCGGGGCTGCAACCGCGCAAATCGCCCGGTTGTCCTGAACGTTCAGCGTCTTCTTTTCATCGGTATAGCGAATACCAGCGGTGAAGGTCAGCTGATCGGTGAAGTGAACATCACCCTGGAAATACCCAGCGGTTGCCGTCGTGTTGTTGCGCAGCGTGCGGTCGGCGAGCAGCAACGGCGTACCACCCGGCGCGCCGGTAAAGATGGAGAACACATCGGCAAAATCGGTCCTGTTCTTTTCGTCATAAATATACAGGCCGGTCACATATTCCAGAAAGCCGTTGAACAGCTTGCCGTTCAGCTTGAATTCCTGGGTGAACTGCTGGTGGCGGCCATCGTTCAGGATCGTGAACCCGCCTCGGGCGAAACCGCGAACGACCGGGTTTGGAATGGCGAGGTTGGGGCCGCCCCGACCATCGAAGAAGTCGAGCGCGAACTGCTGTTTCAGATCCACAACGCCGGTGATCAAGTTCAGGGTATGATCTCCGCGCCGGATTTCGAGATTGGAGGTTACCAGGACCTGGTCAACATTATTGCCCAGATTGTAGTTCGCCTTGCGGCCGGTAATTCCAGGGCTTGCGAACTGGCTAGTGCCGGCCGGGAAAGTCTCGCGAAGGCCAGTGGTGATGAACCGGCCCTTGCAGTCGGTCGCATTGCCCGGGTTGCAATCGAAGTTGAGCAAATTCTCGCCGTCGTTGCGCATATAGGCCGCCGCGACATTCCAGCTGACATCGGGCGTGACTTCGACGCGTGCCGCCAGCCGCAGGCCGGCCCCATCGCTGTCGTTCAGCCGGTCACCGGTGGTGACATTCTTCACATAGCCCTTGTCGTCCTGATAATAGCCGGAGACTTTCAGCGCGAAATTCTCATGGAGCGGCAGGTCGATCGATCCCCGCGTCTGCTTCTTGGAAAAGCGGCCATAGCCGACCTCGGCATAGCCTGCGACTTCGTCTCCGGGCTTGGCAAGGATGACGTTGATCGCGCCGCCGGTGGTGTTCCGGCCGAATAGCGTCCCCTGCGGACCACGCAGAACTTCGATGCGCTCGATATCGAAAAAGCTGAAATTATTGGCGTTCTGACGGCTGAGGTAGACGTCATCGACATAGGTGCCGACCGGCGGATCGAAGGTGGCGATCGTCTCGGTATTGCCAAGGCCGCGCAGATAATAGGCGTTGGCCGACCCCAGCCCGGTGTTGTTGGACCCGAACAAGTTGGGGACATATTGGATCAGATCAAGCGTCTCTCCAACGCCGCGGTTTTCCAGCTCAGCCGCCGAAAAGGCGCTGATCGCAATTGGCACGTCCTGGACATTTTGCGAGCGGCGCTGCGCGGTGACCACAATTTCTTCAAGGCCGGTTTCGCCAACGCCGGACGCCGCAGCTGCCTCCTGGCCATGGGCCATCTGGCTGGCAAAGACGAGTGCAGCCGCCGCGGTCGATGAAAGAATTGCGCCAAGGTTCGTCATTCCAAGTCTCCCGTGTTGGGGCTGCGGTGTTACCCCGCGCTCGCTTGTTCTCGCTGCACCATGATCTAATGTCGCTCGATTCATTTGTCTGGACAAATTTTTGACATCCACCGTTTTTCGTGAAATATTGCAAATGCGCAACACTCGGTGATCGCTAAAAAATTGCAGCTTTCTGGTGCCCTGCGATGTTTCCGGCTGGCAAGTGGCCTGCCCAACCGAACGGATTCACCGCCATGACCGATTTCGCCTATCCGTTGCTGGTCTACCTCCACCTGCTGCTGTTCGTGCTGTGGCTTGGTGCCGACGTAGGGGTGTTCGTGCTCGGTCAGCATTTCCGCAAGAGGGAGATTTATAGCCTGCCTGAGCGCCTGACCCTGCTGAAGCTGCTGGTCACGGTCGATATGGTCCCGCGCAGCGCCTGGGCGCTGATGGTTCCGGTATCGCTAACGCTGGTGAAGGCCGGCGGCTGGTGGCCAGACGCGCCGTTGTGGCTCGTCGGCGGGGCGTGGGTCACCGGCACCGCTTGGCTGTGCCTGGTCTGGGATGCCCATCTGCACGACCAGACACCGCGCGCGGCGCTTGACCGCCGCATCGAGGGCTGGCTACGCTATGCGCTCACGGCATTCTATCTCTGGCTGGGCGGCGCGTCGCTGCTGACCGGTGCGCCGCTCGGGCCTGACTGGCTGGCGGGCAAGGCGCTGCTGTTTGGCTGTATCTTTGCCGCAGCAATCATGATTGACGTGGCGTTCAAGCCCGTTGGGCCACAGCTGATGCGCCTGCTGACCGAGGGCTCGAGCGACGCCACCGAACTGCCGCTGCGCGCCACAATGGACCGGACCCGGATCTGGGTTTGGGTGGTTTACCTGCTGCTCGTCGCCACCAGCCTGCTGTGCCTCCTTGGAACGAAGGGCGCCATCGGCTGAAGCGTTGCATCATTGCAACAGTCAAACCGGCTCGCGAAAGAGGTCGCATCCGCGGCCGATATTTGTCTGGACAACTTTTTTCGTTTCTCCGATGTTCGGACAACTTTTCGACTCCGGGGGACAATTGATGATTTCACGCAAAGCGCTATTTCTCGCAGCCTCGGCGGCCTGCACATTTGCGACCGTCGGCCATGCCCAGACCGCACCCGCTGTTGCCGTCGCTGCGGCAGATGATGACGCGTCGGGCGTGGAAGACATCATCGTTACCGCGCGCAAAAAGGCAGAGCGCCTCATTGATGTGCCTTTGACCATTTCGGTTGTCGGGGCGGCCACGATTGAGCGGGCTCACCTCCTCAATATTTCGGACATCGCCAATCAAACCCCCGGCTTCTCCTTCAAGCAGGGCTTTGGCCGAACCGGCGGCGGCGGCGGCGCAGGCGTGCGCCCTTCAATCCGTGGCATGTCCTCGGTTGTTGGCGCACCGAACGCCGCCTTCTTTGTCGACGGCATCTTCGTCTCGGACAACATTGCCAGCTACCAGCTCGACAACCTCGAGCGCGTCGAGGTCATCAAGGG
>JAYVLC010000257.1:0-4829 GCA_043759675.1 Sphingosinicellaceae bacterium | reverse complement strand
GCGCGGCGTGAAGGCCGAGAGGGTGAAATAGATGTTTCTCGAAATCCCCGACCTGCTGACACCTGAGGAAATCGCTGAACTTCGGCGGATCGGTGACAGCGCACCCTTCATCGATGGCCGAATCAGCAACCCGCACAATCAGACCAAGGCCAATCTCCGTCTCAACGATCGCGATGCATTTCAGCGCTCTGCACAAATGATGATGGCTGCGTTCGGGCGATGTGCGGCCTTTGACAATTGGGCCTTCCCCAAAACACTCGCGGTCCCGACTCTCACCAAATATGTGCGGGGCGGCAAATATGGCGTCCACGCCGACGCGGCGTTCATGGCGATGGGGCCGGACAAACCGGCGCTGCGGTCAGACCTGTCGTGCACGATCTTTGTCTCGGCTCCCGAAAGCTATGACGGTGGGGAGTTGGTCATCCACCTTGGCACCCGCTCGGTCGCGATCAAGGGCGCGGCGGGATCGGCGGTGGTCTATCCGTCCACCACCCTGCATGAAGTCAGGCCGGTAACGGGTGGTGACCGGCTGGTCGGCCTGACGTTCATCGAAAGCCGTGTCCGAGATCCGGCTCATCGTGATTTACTCCACGAGCTGAACGAGGTTGCCGCGCTGGAGGGGCTCAATATCAGCTGGGACAATTTCACCCGCCTGCAGCGCGTCCAGAATGGCCTGATGCGCATGTGGGGCGACGGCTAACACCTTGCCTTTTGCGGCGCGGCCCTTTAAGGCGCGCCCCTTCCGGCAGGGTCATCCCTGGAGGCTTGCCGGAGTCATCAATCGGAGAACGAACATGAGTGAAGCGCTCAAGCTGAGTGCCGAGGCGCGCGAACGGGCTGGCAAGGGAGCCTCCCGTGCAATGCGCCGCGACGGGCGAGTGCCCGCCGTGATCTACGGCAACAAACAAGACCCTGTGAACATTCACGTCGAGGAAAAAATTCTTGTCCGGATGCTTCAGACCGGCCACTTCCTGAACACCGTCATCGATATCGATGTTGGCGGAACGGTCGTAACCACCCTGCCACGCGATGTGCAGTTCAACGTGGTCAGCGACCGCCCCATCCATGTCGACTTCCTGCGCCTGAGCGCCGATTCGAAGGTCACGGTCAGCGTGCCGGTTCGGTTTGTCGATGAAGACAAGTCGCCTGGCATCAAAAAGGGTGCCGTCCTCAACATCGTCCGTCACGAAGTTGAAGTCAGCTGCCCGTCGAACGCGATTCCGGACGATCTGGTGGCTTCGCTCGCCGGACTCGATGTCGGCGCATCGCTGCATATTTCGGCCTTCCATCTGCCGGCAGGCGTCGTCCCGACGATCAACGACCGCGACTTCACTGTTGCGACCATCGTTGCCCCGTCGGCGCTGAAGAGCGAAGCTGGCGACGCAGAGACCGCAGCGGCAGCAACAGGCGCCTGATAGCACACGCATGGTCGCCCGTTCGCGGGTGGCCATGTGGTGCGGGCGCGCCGCCGGATGCACCTTCTTGTCGGCCTCGGCAATCCGGGCAGGGACTATTCCCTGCATCGGCACAATATCGGCTATATGGTCGCCGATACGGTCCACGACGGCCTGCGCTTTGACCCTTGGAAAACCCGTTTTCAGGGGCTGGCGGCGGATGGTCGCCTGGGCGGTGAAAAGCTGCTGCTGCTGAAACCCGCGACCTGGATGAACGAAAGTGGTCGCTCGGTCGGGGAGGCCATGCGCTTTTTCAAGCTTGAACCCGCCAATGTGACGGTGTTCTACGACGAGCTCGACCTTGAGCCGGGGCGCGCGAAGGTCAAGGTCGGCGGCGGCGCGGCAGGCCATAACGGCATCCGGTCCATCGCTGCGCACATCGGTGATGATTTCCGCCGGGTTCGGCTGGGCATCGGGCATCCGGGGCACAAGGACCGGGTGACCGGACATGTTCTGGGCAATTTTGCCAAGGCCGAGTTGACTGGCTGGCTGCCCGACCTGCTCGGCGCGGTCGCTGCTGAACTGGGCTGGCTGTTGGCAGGCGACGATGTGCGCTTCATGAATGATGTCGCGCTCAGAATGGGGAATGACTGACATGGGGTTTCGCTGCGGAATTGTCGGGCTGCCAAATGTCGGCAAGTCCACCCTGTTCAACGCGTTGACGCAGACAGCATCAGCGGCGGCCGCCAATTATCCGTTCTGCACGATTGAACCAAATGTCGGGAATGTCCCGGTCCCCGACCCGCGCCTCGACACCATTGCCAAAATTGGCAAGTCGGCCAAAATCATCGAAACGCAGCTGGGCTTTGTTGATATTGCCGGGCTGGTGCGCGGGGCGTCGAAGGGTGAGGGGCTTGGCAACCAGTTCCTTGGCAACATCCGCGAAGTCGATGCGATCGTGCATGTGCTGCGCTGCTTTGAGGATGACGACATCACGCATGTCGAGGGCAAGATCGACCCGGTCGCCGACGCCGAGACTGTCGAGACCGAGCTGATGCTCGCCGATCTTGAGAGCCTCGAAAAGCGGGTTCCGGCCTTTCAAAAGAAGGCCCAGCAGGGCGACAAGGAAGCCAAAATCGCTGCGAATGTCCTCGGTCAGGCGCTCGACCTGTTGCGGGCGGGCAAAGCTGCCCGCCTTACCAAGCCCGCCGACGCCGAAGAAAAGCGTGTGCTTGACCAATCGCAGCTGCTGACCGGCAAGCCGGTTCTCTATGTCTGCAACGTCGAAGAGGCATCGGCAGCGGACGGCAACAGCTTTTCAGCCCGCGTCGCCGAGATGGCGGCGCAGCAAGGTGCCATCTCAGTGGTCATTTCAGCCGCTATCGAGGCTGAAATTGCCCAGATGGACAGCGCCGACCGTCCGGCCTTTCTCGCTGACCTTGGCCTGACCGAAACCGGCCTCGCCCGGGTTATCCGCGCCGGATACGACCTGCTGCACCTCGTGACCTTCTTTACGGTCGGTCCGAAGGAAGCCCGGGCGTGGACAGTGGAGCGCGGTGCCACCGCCCCCCAGGCTGCCGGTGTCATCCACACCGACTTCGAGAAGGGCTTTATCCGCGCCGAGACCATTGCCTATGATGATTTTGTCAAATTCGGCGGCGAGGCCGGTGCCCGCGACGGCGGACGCCTGCGGCTGGAGGGCAAGGATTATCTGACTGCCGATGGCGACATTTTCCATTTCCGCTTCAACGTCTAGGAGCAATCCTATGAAATATCTGGAAGATCTTGTCGTGGGTGCCCGCGCCAGTTTTGGGGCCTATCAGGTCACCCGCGCGGAGGTCCTTGAGTTCGCCACAAAATATGATCCGCAGGCGTTCCATCTGGACGATGCCGCTGCGGCCGCAACCCATTTTGGACGGCTGTCAGCATCAGGCTGGCACAGCTGCGCCATGGTCATGCGGATGTTTGTCGACAATATGAGCCAGACCAACATCGCAGGTCTCGGCTCGCCCGGTGTCGATGAAATCCGCTGGATCAAGCCGGTCTATCCCGGCGACACACTGCGCGTTGAAACCGAGTGCCTGGAGCTGCGGCCGTCCCGCACAAAACCCGACATCGGGTCCCTGCACAGCCGGGCCACCGTCTACAATCAGCATGACGTGATCGTGATGACCATGATCAGCATCGGCCTCGTCCAGCGGCGACCAGTTTAGACCATCCGGACGAGCATCAGTTGGTGTCCCACCGCAGGCCCAACCAGATCGTCCGCGGCGTACCACGGTCGACAATCCCGCTGTCGTTCACGCCAGCCTGCACCTCGCGGTCGAACAGGTTTTCCGCTGCAAGCCGCAGTGACAGGCCGCGCCACAGCGGTACGTCCATGCTGGCATCGGCCGTCAGGGCCGGACGCAGCCGCCGGCGTTGTAGATCGTCCTCAAATTGAAACCCGGCGTAGCGACCTGTGACCGAGGCGCGCACGCCAGCCGGGATCGCATAGCCAAGCGTCGTCGACGCCTGCGCCCTCGGGCTTTGTGCCGGACGTTTGCCATCAAGGGCGGCTGCCGGGCCGCTGGCGGTGACCTTGGCATCCGTCAGCGCCGCGCTGCCAGACAGGCTCCAACGGCCATAATCGAGCGCTGCTGTCGCCTCGACCCCCTGAACCCGGATCGAATCGAGATTGAGCCTCTGCCGGTACGCCCCGCCTGCCGCGACAAAGCCGACTTGCGGGAAATTGCCGGGGCCGGTGCCAAGCGTCACATTGCCGATGGCATTGTCGAGCCGGTTCCAGAACAGCGTGACCCCGACCCGGGCGGTACTGAGTGGGGCAAAGTCGAGGCCGACTTCCACGCCCCCCAAGCGCTCGGGGTCAAGCGCCGCATTCGCTGCGGTCGCGTCGGTACCGGCCCGGAACGGGCGGTAGAGTTCATTGAGTGTCGGCAAGCGCCAGCCGAGGTAGCCGGCGGCACGCGCCTTCAACGCCGGCGTGACAGCCACCACAGCCCCGCCGCGCGCGGTTGGCTCCCAGCCGCGCCGTCTGGCAAAATTCAGTGCGGTGACGGCAGCGCCCGTGGCAATATCGGATTCATACAAACGACCGCCGGTCAGCGACCAATGATCCAACCGCACGCCACCAGTCAGCGTCACTGTGTCGGTCGGCTGCCAGCTATCTTCCGCATAGACCCCCAGCGTCAGCGCGTTTCCACCCGCACGCCTTAGCCGTGTGTACTGCCCGGCCTGAAACCGGAACCGCTCCCGCGTCTCCCCATCTGCGCTCCGGAGGTCAACCCCGAGCTGCACATCATGGGCCGCGCCAACCGGTGGCCGCAGCTCAATCTTGCCGCCGATCCCGGTTGATGGCGTGTTATACTGGTCAAGCGTCGGCGTTGCCACGGTGCGGGCGGCGTTGACGCTGAGGATCTGCGTCGCAAATTTGCG
>JAYVLC010000256.1:0-6540 GCA_043759675.1 Sphingosinicellaceae bacterium | reverse complement strand
AGTGCGGCGGTGATCGCTGCCCTGACGCTGGCGTCGGTCTCGCCCGGCAACACCCGGCACTGGACCGTGGCGCGTGCCCGCTGCGGCAGGGCGTTTTCGGCATGTCCCGCCTCCCCCATTGTTGCGACGCAGGTGGTCCGCATGATGATATTATGCTCGATCTTTGCCGACAGGCGCTCGGCCGCTGCTGCATCGCCGGTCGCTGCAAGCGCCCGCATGTCAGCGGCCTCATCCGCCGGGGCAAAGGCCGCTGCCCGGGCAAAATACAGCTTTGCCGTATCGGTCAGGTGCAGCGGAAACCGAAGCTTTTCCAGGCCGATCATCGCATGCGCCAGCCGGTAGATCGGATTGTCCGCGGTCGGGCGCGAACTGTGGCCACCCGCGCTGGTTGCCTCCGCCACATAGGTCACATAGATTTTTTCGGAGGTTTGCAGGCCGAAATAAACCGGCTTGCCATCCTTCAGGGCGGTGCCGCCTGCATCAAGGTTCACGACCATCCCGGCGTCAACGGCGGCGCGCTGGTTCTGCAACAGATAGTCCACGCCATTGCCGTCGCCGGTTTCCTCGTCGGCGGTCAGCGCAAGGATGATGTCCCGCTTCGGCTTCCAGCCTTCGGCCCGGAGTGTCAGCAGCGCATCAATCGCCGCCGCCGCATCGCCCTTCATATCGAGCGTCCCGCGGCCATAGAAATACCCGTCCCGCTCGGTCAGCTTGAACGGCGGCAGTGTCCAGTCCTCGGGCTTTGCCGCCACAACGTCGATATGGCCGATCCACAGCACCGGCTTTGCCGTGCTGACCCCGCGCAGCCGCACCACGACATTGCCCTTATGCAGCTTGTCGGCGGGGGCCAGCACCTGCACGTCGGCGGCGGGCCAGCCGGCAGCCCGGAACCGCGCTGCGATCTTTTGCGCAAGGCCGGTGGTGCCGATGTTCCCCGATGTATCGGTCTCGATCAGCTCTTTCAGCAGCGCGCGTGCCTGCGGACTGGGGGTGGATGGTTCGGCGTGAACCGTAGTTGCAAGAATGACAGCCAGAAACCCGATACGGCGCATATGAAAACTCCTTTGTGGCACAGCCATTGCCGTTACCGGGGCAAGCCTTATGTTGTACAGACGGGTTTAGACCCTGGCGTTCGAGCAAGGAAGCAGCATGTCGGAACCGCAGCAAAAGCCACCCACCGGCCCCTGGACGAAAAGCGTGGCCATGTGGGTGATCATCCTGCTGGTGCTGGTGGTGGTGTTTCAGCTGTTCAGTGCGCCGTCCGCGTCCCGCCCCCCGGTCACGCAAATCCCCTATTCGGATTTCCTGTCGAAGGTCAGTGAAGGCACGGTCAAGGATGTTCAGATCAGCGGCAGCGACATTGGCGGCCGCCTAACCAATGACACAGCGTTTCAGACCTATGCGCCGTTTGATCCGGAGTTGGTCGATCGGCTGCGCGACAAGGGCGTCCGCTTTGAGGTCAAGCCGGAGGCCGAGCGTTCGTTGCTGATGCAGTTGCTGTTCTCGATCCTGCCGTTCGCGCTGATGATTGGCATCTGGCTGTTCGTCATGCGCCAGATGCAGAATGGTCAGGGCCGTGGTGCCATGGGCTTTGGCAAATCGCGCGCCAAGCTGCTGACCGAAAAGCAGGGTCGCGTCACCTTTGATGACGTCGCAGGCATCGATGAGGCGCGCGAAGAGCTCGGGGAGATTGTCGACTTCCTGAAAGACCCGTCGAAGTTCCACCGGCTTGGCGGCAAAATCCCCAAGGGCGCCTTGCTGGTTGGACCGCCCGGCACCGGCAAGACGCTGCTTGCCCGCGCCATTGCAGGCGAGGCGAATGTGCCGTTCTTCAACATCTCGGGCTCGGACTTTGTTGAAATGTTCGTCGGCGTCGGCGCGAGCCGGGTTCGCGACATGTTCGAACAAGCAAAGAAATCGGCGCCCTGCATCATCTTCATCGACGAAATCGACGCCGTCGGTCGCCACCGTGGGGCCGGGCTTGGCGGCGGCAATGACGAGCGCGAACAGACGTTGAACCAGTTGCTGGTCGAAATGGACGGATTTGATGCCAATGAAGGTATCATCATCGTTGCTGCGACCAACCGCCCTGACGTGCTTGACCCTGCGCTGCTGCGTCCGGGCCGATTTGATCGCCAGATTGTCGTCGCCCGCCCGGACATCGAGGGCCGGGAGAAGATCCTGATGGTCCATATGCGCAAGGTTCCGATCGCGCCCGACGTCATTGGCCGCACGATCGCGCGCGGCACGCCGGGATTCTCGGGCGCTGACCTTGCCAACCTCGTCAACGAGGCCGCACTTCTGGCCGCCCGGAAGGGCAAGCGCCTGGTGTCGATGATTGATTTCGAGGAGGCCAAGGACAAGGTGATGATGGGTGTCGAGCGGAAATCCATGGTGATGACCGACGACGAGAAAAAAATGACCGCCTATCATGAGGCGGGGCATGCCATCGTCGCCGTGCATGAACCGGCGTCTGATCCGATCCACAAGGCGACGATCATTCCGCGCGGCCGGGCGCTTGGCATGGTGATGCGCTTGCCCGAGCGCGACAGCTACAGCTATCACCGCGATAAAATGTACGCAAACCTCAGCGTCTCGATGGGTGGTCGCGTCGCTGAAGAACTGATCTTTGGCTATGACAAAGTGTCCTCGGGGGCATCCTCCGATATCAGCTACGCCACCTCGCTCGCCAAGAGCATGGTGACCCAGTGGGGCATGTCGGACCTGCTCGGGCCGCTGCAATATGGCGACAATCAGGAGGAAGTCTTCCTTGGCCACAGCGTTACCCGGACCCAGAATGTCAGCGAGGAAACCGCGCGCCTGATCGATACCGAGGTCAAGCGCATCGTCACCACCGGCCTTGACCGCGCCCGACAGCTGCTGACCGAGCATCTTGACCAGTTGCACAAGCTGGCGCTGGCGCTGCTCGAATATGAGACGCTGTCTGGCGACGAGATCAAGCGCGTGCTGGCAGGGGAAACGATCGATCGCAGCGGCGCGAGCGCGCTGCCGTCGCCAACGCTTTCGGGTGTCAGTGCGATCCCGAAAACCGGCCGCCGCGGTTTTGGCGGTGAACCGTCCCCGCAGCCCGGTGCCTGACGCACGTCATTTGATTGCCATGTCTCTGCCCGGCTTTGATATTGACGGATTCCGTCGCGACTATTGGCAGAAGAAGCCGCTGCTGATCCGGAATCCGTGGGGGGTATGGCGCAACCCGCTTGAGCCCGACGAGCTGGCGGGACTGGCTTGTGAGGCGGCGGTTGAAGCGCGCTTGATCACGCAGAAGCGCGGAAAATGGTCGCTCGAACATGGTCCATTCCGGGCTGAGCGCTTTGCCGAGCTTGGGGCGACGCCGTGGACGCTGCTCGTGCAGGCGGTTGACGCGCAGGTGCCCGACGTCGCGGCGTTGATCGAGCCGTTCCGGTTTGTTCCGAACTGGCGGATCGACGATGTGATGGTCAGCTATGCCAGCGATGGCGGCGGGGTGGGACCACATTTCGACCAGTATGACGTGTTTCTGGTGCAGGGGCTGGGGCGGCGGCGCTGGCAAATCGGCGGTGTCTGCGATGACGATACCGAGCTGCTGCCGCACGACGATCTGCGGCTTCTCGCGAGGTTCGAGGCGGTCGAGGAATGGGTGCTGGAGCCTGGCGACATGCTTTATGTGCCCCCGCGCGTCGCGCATAACGGGGTGGCGGCCGGCGACGACTGCATGACCTATTCCATCGGCTTTCGCGCACCCGCCCGCAGCGAGTTGATCGCACATTTTGCCGACCATCTGCTTGCCGAACTGGATGACGACGACCGCTACACCGACCCGGGGTTACCGGCGCAGGCCAACCCCGGCGAGATCACGCCCGAGGCGCTGGCGGCGCTGCACGCGATGGTGACCGCAAAGCTGGCCGACAAACCGGCGTTCGCTCGCTGGTTCGGTGAATATAGCAGCGCGCCCAAATATCCCGAAGTCGACTGGGGGCCGGAGCAGCCGGTTTCGGCTGAGCGGTTGCGCGAAACGCTCGCGGGCGGCGCGGTGCTGCGCCGCAATCCGGCGAGCCGGTTTTCGTTTGTTCGGGAGGACGCGGGCGCGGTGGTTTTGTTTGTCGATGGGCAGGCGTTTGCGTGCGCGGGGGAGACGGCCCTGTTCGCCGAACGGCTGTGCGCCGCGGATCGCGTCAGGGTTGGCGGCGAACTGACAGGCGCCGATTCAGCTGTTGCGCTGATCGTTCGCCTTCTCAACCAGGGCAGCGTTGATTTCGACGGTGCCCAAGCGTGACGCTGGCCTTCCCAGATGCCCCCACGCGACATGGCGCCGGTCCGTGCCTATCCCTTATCGGCGGTTGAAAGCGCTCGTATCAATCTCGGCCCGACCCCGCCGAGCCGCGCAAACCCCAGATGTTCATAGAATCGCGCCGCCGGTTCGTCGTGGGCATCGACGATCATCGCATAGGCCATCACTTCGGTGCGGGCTCCGCGCAATAGGGCATCAGCGACGAGTGCCGCGCCGAGGCGCTTGCCCTGGTGTGCTTTTGCAATAGCGAGCCGTCCCAGCAGCACCGCCGGGATCACCGGATAGCGCGGCAGGCGTTTTGCCTCGTCGGCTGGCAACAGGTCGAGCACGAGCGAGGACGCCGCGATCGTATAGAAACCGGCGATTGCCCCGGCCTCATCGACCGCCACAAAACACGACGCCACCCGGCGACGCATGTCCTGTCCGGCGCGTTCGCGCAGATAGCGGTCGAGCAGTTCGGATCCGCTGGTGAAGGCGGTGCGGTCGTGCCGGGCAAGAGGTTCGATTCGGTAGGGGGCATTCATGCGTGCGGCTGAATCAGCGCACGGTGTGCCTCCATCCCGCGATCGAGGCCGGCTGATGGTGCAGGGGGCGCGGACAAGATGGCGGCGACGCGCTGTTGATCGGCAAGGGACAGGCGAATGATCTGCGTATCTTCGATGGTTCGCTCCGCCGCGTGGCGCGCGGCATCGACCACGAAATCGCTTATGCTGCGCCCTTCGATCTCGGCGGCGCGCTTGACGGCCGCCAGCACATCGGGGGCGATGCGGGCTTCAATACGTGCGGTGCGGCTGGCAAGTTGCGTCATGGAGCGCCTCCCGGGTTGAAATGTACGGCGCACCACCGGACATTTCAACCCCCGTGCCACGCCCCCAGCCCAATACCCTCGACTGTCCACTCCCCGATCGCCCACCGTACCAGCCGCAGCGTCGGATGCCCGACTGCTGCCGTCATCCGGCGCACCTGCCGGTTGCGGCCTTCGCGGAGGGTGAGTTTCAGCCAGCAGTCGGGGATGCTTTGCCGTACACGGATCGGCGGGGTGCGGGGCCAGAGTTGGGGGTCGGCAACGCGCTCGACTGCGGCGGGAAGGGTCGGGCCGTCCCTGAGCCGCACGCCGCGCCGCAAGGCGGCAAGCGCGTCCTCCCCCACAGCGCCCTCGACCTGCACCAGATAGGTTTTGGGCAGTTTGAAGGTCGGGTCGGCGATCCGCGCCTGCAACCGCCCGTCGTCGGTCAGGAGCACCAGCCCCTCGCTGTCGAAATCGAGCCGCCCCGCCGGATAGACGCCGGGGACATCGATGAATTGCGCCAGCGTCGGGCGCGGGCTGGTCGCGCGCTCGTCGGTGAACTGACAGAGCACACCATAGGGTTTGTTGAAGCGGATCAGGCGGGACATGGCGCTATCGGCCTATCGTCTCGGCTAGTCGCCGATTTCGGACTGGTCGCGGGTTTCGGGCATCGTCGCATAGACGACCAGCGACATCGCGATCGCCGCGGTGACATACCAGAAAAACCAGGACTCGTGACCGATGCCCTTCAACTTCAGCGCGATAAATTCCGCCGTTCCGCCAAATAACGCCACGGCGACCGCATAGGGGAGACCAACGCCAAGGGCGCGGATGTCGGCCGGGAACAGTTCCGCCTTCACCAGTCCGCTGATTGAGGAATAGAGCGCATTGATCGTCAGCGCGCAGACGATCAGGGCCAGAGCCTGGGCAGGCGTCGCCGCAGTCCCGATGGCTTGCATCAGTGGCACCGTTGTCAATGTGCCGATCACCCCGAAGGCAATCAGCTGCCGCCGTCGCCCGATCCGGTCGCTCAGCGCCCCGAACAGCGGCTGCAACAGCATGAACACCAGCAGCGCCAGCGCGGCGATCATCGTCGCCTGCGGTTTGGAAAACCCGGCGCTGTTGGCCAGATATTTCTGCATGTAGGTCGCAAAGGTATAGAAGGCGAGGGTGCCGCCGGCGGTCAGTCCGATCACCGTCAGGATCTGGCGGGGATGCTGCAACAGCCGCCGCATCTGATGCGTGCGCTGCGCTGCGGTCAACGCCTCGAACGACGGGGTCTCCTCCATCCGGCGGCGCAGCAGGATGGCCACCAGTGAGGCAACGCCGCCAAGCGCAAACGGGATACGCCAGCCCCAGCTGTTGAGCTCGGGCTCGGTCAGGGTCAGCTGCAATATGATCAGCACCCCCAGCGCCAGCAACTGGCCGCCGACCAGCGTCACATATTGCCAGCTCGCCCAGAAGC
>JAYVLC010000255.1:0-1519 GCA_043759675.1 Sphingosinicellaceae bacterium | reverse complement strand
CAGATCAAGGCAGCACTTGGCTCGCTCGACCGGGTGACGCGCGTGGTCAAGCTCGGGGTATTCGTCAACTCAACGCCTGAGTTCACCGATCAACCTGAGGTGGCAAACGGAGCCTCCAACCTGATGGTCGAAATCTTCGGTGACGTGGGGCGACATGCCCGCTCCGCCGTCGGAGTCGCCGCTCTGCCGCGCGGCGTCGCGGTCGAGGTTGATGCAATCGTGGCCTACGCCGACGCGGACTAGCGCCTGATGTTCTGGCCCAAACTGGACGCTGAGCCAAGCGCACTGGAGTTCTTGAAAAACCAGCCCTTTGCGCATCGCGGATTGCATGACGCAGCGGCCGGTATCCCGGAGAATAGTCTGGCAGCGTTTGATCGCGCGATCGCTGCCGGCGTGGGCATTGAACTTGACGTCCGGCTGAGTCGTGACGGCGATGTCGTGGTGTTCCACGACGAACTGCTTGATCGGCTGACCGACAAGACCGGGCCAGTCTACGCCCGCAACCGCGAGCAGCTCCGCGGCATCCACATCGCCGGAACCGCGAACCGGATCATGACATTGCACGATACGCTGATTCACATCGGTGGCCGGGTGCCTGTGCTGATCGAGGCGAAAACCAGCGGCATCCCGCAGTATCAGCCGGTTTGCTTTGCGATTCGCCGGGCGCTCGAAGGATATCAGAGCCCGTGCGCGGTGATGTCGTTTGACTCGCGGCTGACCGGCTGGTTTTTCCGCCACCACCCCAAAGTCATTCGCGGACTTGTGATGACCGAGGAAGACCGCAAGCCGCTGTCCCGCTGGAATTTGCGCAAGCGGATCAAACGTCAGCTGCTGATCTCCCACGCCCACCCGCATTTCCTCGCATATGATATCGCCAAGCTGCCATCGTCGCTGACTGCCAACGCCCGGGAGCGCAAGCGACCGGTGCTGACCTGGACAGTCCGGACGCATGAGCAGCATGTGCTCGCTGCCAGCAACGCCGATGAAGTGATATTCGAGGGGCGGGTTCCATCCGCCCGGTCGGGACCCCGCGCTGCGCCGCGCGGATGACCGCGATTGCGCGCGTGGTTCCGCGCGCCGCCGACATCGACCCAGCCGACTGGGACGCGTGTGCCGGATCGGCCAACCCTTTCGTCAGCCATGCCTTCATCGATGCCCTTGAACAGTCCGGGAGTGCCTCCGACGCCGCCGGGTGGCGGCCGGCGCATATTGTTGTTGATCGCCCGGACGGCCGACCCGCCGCGATTGCCCCGGCCTATCTGAAGACAAACAGCCAGGGCGAATATGTCTTCGATTTTGCCTGGGCCGATGCCTATCAGCGGACGGGCGGGCAATATTACCCCAAGCTGCAAATCGCCTCGCCATTCAGCCCGGTGCCGGGACCGCGCCTGTTGCTGCGTGATCCGGCCAGCGCGCCGACGCTTATTGCCGCCATCGAGACCGCCGTGGCCCAGTGGAAATTGTCGTCCGCCCACGCGACGTTTGTCGATCCGGAGCAGATTGCGCTGTTCGAAGCCGC
>JAYVLC010000254.1:0-8969 GCA_043759675.1 Sphingosinicellaceae bacterium | reverse complement strand
GTGTCGGCGACGCGCCGACCGCTGACGCGGGCCCAGGCCGGATTGAGGAAGGTCCAGCGCCCTTTTGCATCGGTGCGGAAGATGACGTCCTCAATACTGTCGACCACCGTCCGATAGGCTGCCTCGCGCAGTTTGAGTTGTGTCGCCAATCGTTCCCGCTGCGCCAGAAATGCACCGACAGGCAGTGCCGATACGAACACAATGGCCAGATAGAATTGGAAAAACTGGATGCGGCGCCCATGGGCAATATCGACGAGCGCCAGCGGCCCCATGTCCATCGAGGTTCCGATCGATCCGATGATCCCGACCACCAGGGTCGCGCCGGCTGCGCCCAGCGGGCCGGTCCGCATCGTGGCCAGCAAAACCACCGGCATGACCATGAAGCCCAGCGGCACCGCCTGTTGCAAAAACACCAGCAGGCTGATCCCGGCAACAGCTGCCAACAACCCGCCCAGCTCCAGCCAGCTCCGGCGGATCAACAAACCCGTGGTGCCATATCTGCGCACCAGCGTTGCAATTGCAACGAACGGGAGCACAACCAGCGACCCGACCGCATCTGCAAGGTACCAGGTTCGCCAGACCCGCCAAAAGGCCGCGTGATCGAAGGTTGCCGCCACCGACGCACCAACCGTTGCCGCACAGATTGGCGCAATAATCCCGATTGCCACACACAACAGGAACAACCGTTCGGGACGCAGGAACACCGTGCGCAAATTGCTCCAGCGTCGGCCAAGCGCGACAGCAACCGCAATGCCCGTCGCATTGGCCAGAGTGAAGCCCAAGCTGGTGATCAGCCTGTCCCCGAACATCAGATTGGCGCTCATGCTCGCGAGAAAAAACACGCCCGCGAGCAGGCGCAAATCCTGACGGCGCGACAGTAGAATCGCCGTGATCGCAATCGCATCGGCAATCCACAGCGTCGAGACGTTGCCAGACTCCCGGGTCAGCAGCACGCTCCCGACCGCCGTTGTGAAATACGCAAGCCCGAGCAGCAGGATACGCAAGCCGGTCGCTAGCAGCCTGCGCCCTCGCCTCTCCGGTTGCCGCTCCCTCATCCCATCTCCGATACAACTTCCGATTGTCTTTGTACGCCACTTCTAGTTAACGGGCGGTTACCAACCCCAACAGGATGATTGGCCGCCCGGCACTGCGGGGTTGCGCACGCTCCGCCGCCCGCCGATAAGCGCCGCCAACAAGTTCAGACGGAGAGAATCAATGGCGTACCGCGTTGTCGTGGTAGGCGCGACCGGCAATGTCGGCCGCGAAATACTCAACATCCTTGCCGAAAGGCAGTTCCCGCTCGATGACATCGCAGCGGTCGCGTCGCCGCGGTCGCAAGGCGACATCGTCGATTTTGGTGAGGCTGGCCGCGAGCTCAAAGTCCAGAATATCGAGCATTTCGATTTCACCGGATGGGATATCGCGCTGTTTGCTGCGGGATCTGGCCCAGCCAAGGCCCATGCGCCACGGGCGGCAGCTGCGGGCTGCACGGTGATCGACAATTCGTCGCTGTTCCGCATGGATCATGATGTTCCACTGATCGTTCCGGAGGTCAATCCGGAGGCCATCGACAAGTACCGCAAGCGCAACATCATCGCCAATCCGAACTGTTCGACCGCGCAAATGGTCGTCGCCCTGAAGCCGCTCCATGATGCCGCAACGATCAAGCGCGTCGTTGTATCGACCTATCAGTCAGTGTCAGGCGCCGGAAAAGAAGGCATGGACGAGTTGTTTGAACAGACCCGCGCGGTGTTTGTGAACGACGAAAAGTCGATCAGAAAATTCACCAAACAGATCGCGTTCAACGTGATTCCACACATCGACAGTTTCGTCGGTCCGGAGACCGGGTACGACGGCTACACCAAGGAAGAGCTGAAGATGGTGCAGGAAACCCGCAAAATCCTCGATCCCAACATCGAGGTCACGGCCACCTGTGTGCGAGTACCGGTGTTCGTCGGGCATTCCGAAGCCATCAATATCGAGTTCGAACACCCGATCTCGGTCACCGAGGCGCAGCGCATTCTGCGCGAAGCTCCGGGCATCATGCTGGTCGATAAGCGGGAAGACGGCGGTTACATCACCCCGGTCGAGTGTGTCGGTGACTTTGCAACCTATGTCAGTCGGGTGCGCAAGGATCCGACCGTCCCGCACGGCCTGGTGCTGTGGTGCGTCAGCGACAATCTCCGCAAAGGTGCCGCGCTTAACGCGGTGCAGATCGCCGAGTTGCTCGGGCGGCGGCATCTGAAGAAAGCGGCGTGAGGGCAGCGGGAAGACCGTCAAACCGTGGGGGGAAGGCGATTGGCAAAGTCCCCAAGTGAGCATCGATTCGCGTCGTTCGACGGCGTCGAGATCGTATGGACCGAGTTCGGCTCCGGTCGACCGGTCGTGCTGCTGCACGGGCTGTTCAGCCACGCGGAAATGAACTGGCTGCGCTGGGGGACGGCGCAAGCGGTGGCCGACGCGGGGTTCACGGCCATCCTGCCTGACTTTCGCGCCCATGGCCGTTCGGGCGCGCCACACGACGCAACGGCCTATCCGCCCGACGTGTTGGCGCGGGACATTGAGGCGCTGGTCGCGCACCTCGGCCTCGCCGATTTCGACCTCGGCGGCTATTCGCTCGGTGCGCGGACGGCGATGCGAGTGCTGGTGCGCGGGCTGCGGCCGCGCCGGGCTGTCCTGTCTGGCATGGGACTGGAAGGCCTGATCGGCTCGGACAAGCGCCGGACCTTCTTCCTCGATGCCATCGCCAATCGCGCCACAGCGCCACAGGGCAGCGACGCCTGGATGGCGGCGCAGTTCATGAAATCGACCGGCACTGATCCCGATGCCGTGGCGCATGTCTTGCGGGCGCAGACACAGACGTCCGCAGACGACATCCGCGCGATGATGGCCGAAACGCTGGTGGTCTGCGGGGCCGACGACAACGACAATGGCTCCGCGCCGGATCTCGCCAACTTGCTTCCCAACGCGCGCTATGCGGAGATTCCGGGCAACCATATGAGCGCGGTCACCAAGCCCGATCTCGGTCGGGAGATTGCGGCCTTTCTCGCGGCTTGACGCTCCGGCCCGGATGGCGTTTCTGCTGCCATCACGATCCTTGGGAGTCATTGCATGAAATCGCTTGTTTCGAGCCTCGCGCTCGCTGTGTCGCTGACGGCTTGCAGCGTTCAAGTCAGCCAAGCGGCTGCACCCGTTGCCCCGCCTGCCCCGGTCGAAGTCGCGCGACCGACCACTTTGGATGCGGACGCCTTCGTCGCCGATGCCGAGCGGAAATACTTCGACCTGTCGATCTATGCCGCAAAGGCCGGATGGATCAACGCCACCTACATCACCGATGATACGGACTGGATTGCAGCCAAAGTCGGTACCGAAGCGACCGAGCTCGGGGTGAAGTTCGCCAAGGACGCGGCGCGCTTTGACAAGGTGGAGGGACTGTCATTCGACACGCGCCGCAAGCTCGACATCCTGAAACAGGGGCTGGTCCTGCCCGCCCCCGCCACCCCGGGCGCGGCCGAGGAGCTCAACACCATCGCGACCCGCCTGCAATCAACCTATGGCAAGGGCAAGGGCACCTACAAGGGCCAGGCAAAGTCGGGCAACGACCTTGAGGCCTTGATGGGCACTGTCCGCAATCCCGACGAACTGAAGGAAATGTGGGTGTCGTGGCACGCGGTCGGCAAACCGATGCGCGCCGATTATGTCCGCCTCGCCACCATCGCAAACGCCGGCGCAAAGGAACTGGGCTATGCCGACACCGGGGCAATGTGGCGGTCGGGCTATGACATGCCGGCTGACGATTTCGCGCAGCTGACCGACAAATTATGGGGCCAAGTCAAGCCGCTGTACGACCAGCTGCATTGCTACACCCGCACCAAACTCAACGCGAAATATGGTAGCGTCGTGCAGCCGAACAGCGGCCCGATACGTGCCGATCTGCTTGGCAATATGTGGGCGCAGGAGTGGGGTAACATCTATGATGTTGTCGCGCCAAAGGGTGCCGGGAACATCGGTTTTGACACCACTGACCTGCTCCTCGCCAAAAAATATGACGCGGTGAAAATGGTGAAGACGGGTGAAGGTTTCTACTCGTCGCTCGGCTTTGCGCCGTTGCCTGCGACATTCTGGGAGCGTTCGCAGATCACCGCGCCGCGCGACCGGGAGGTGGTTTGTCACGCATCAGCCTGGGACATCGACAACAAGGATGACCTGCGCATCAAGATGTGCACCAAGGTCAACGGCGACGACTTCGTCACCATCCACCACGAGCTCGGCCACAATTATTACCAGCGCGCCTATAATCAGCAGCCCTACCTCTATCTGAATGGCGGCAACGATGGCTTCCACGAAGCGATCGGTGACTTTATCGCACTGTCGATCACCCCTGATTATCTGGTGCAGATCGGACTTCTCGACCGCACAAAGGTGCCCGATGCATCAAAGGACACCGGCCTGCTGCTGCGGCAGGCGATGGACAAGGTCGCGTTCCTGCCGTTCGGCCTGCTGGTCGACAAATGGCGCTGGGGCGTCTTTTCCGGCCAGATCAAGCCCGAGAATTACAATGCGGCCTGGACCGAGCTCCGGCAGCAATATCAGGGCATCATCCCGCCGGTTGCGCGGACTGAAGCCGATTTCGACCCCGGCGCGAAATATCACATTCCCAGCAACACGCCCTACACCCGTTATTTCCTTGCGCGCCTGCTGCAATTCCAATTTTACAAGGCCGCGTGCGACCAGGCCGGCTGGAAAGGGCCGCTGCACCGCTGCTCCTTCTATGGCAACAAGGAGGTCGGTGCGAAGCTTGATGCGATGCTAAAAATGGGCGCGTCAAAGCCGTGGCCGGATGCGCTGGAGGCGTTCACCGGCAGCCGCGAGATGGATGGCACGGCGATGATCGCGTATTTCCAGCCGCTGATGGTCTGGCTGCAAGAACAGAACAAGGGCCAGCAGTGCGGCTGGCAATAGGCTGACGGACAGGGCCGCAGCGTCCGTCAGGATGCAGCGGCCAAAGTCGAGTTAGCCCAATTGCTCGATCATATGTTCTGCACTGGATACCTTGAACGCGCCCGGCTCTTCGATGTTGAGCTGGGTCACCACGCCGTCCGTCACCACCATCGAGAAGCGCTGGCCACGAACGCCCATGCCAAACTTGGACCCGTCGAAGGTCAATCCAAGCGCCTTGGCAAAATCCCCATTGCCGTCGGCGAGCATCGTGACCTTGTCGCCAACATTGGCCGACTTCCCCCAGGCACCCATGACAAACGCATCATTGACGCTCATGCAGGCGATCTCATCGATGCCTTTGCCCTTGATCGTGGTGGCGTGGTCAACAAAGCCCGGCAAGTGCTTGGCCGAGCAGGTCGGGGTAAATGCGCCAGGAACCGACACCAGCGCAACGGTCCGCCCGCCGAACAGCTCGGCGGTCGTGATCGGGGCGGGACCAGCGTCGGTCGCCTTGATCAGGGTTGCGTCCGGAATTTTATCGCCAACGGTGATGGTCATGTCAGGGCTCCTTGGGTTGAATCGCCAGTTCGCATAGCCGCGCGACCCGGCATCCGTCCAGCGCTGGCGCCGAAGATGGCGTGCAACGCGCAAGCCCGGTGCGATGTTGGCACGCGGTGCCCGTTTCAATATGCTCGGGTCGTGGACGCTCCGCCATTCCTTGTCGGCCAGTTGTTGCTCGCGATGCCGGGCATGGGGGATCCGCGCTTTGAGCGGGCGACGATCGCGATGTGTGTGCACGACACAAATGGAGCATTCGGGCTAATTGCGAACCACATTTGCGCCGGACTGACGGTTCGTGGACTGATGGAGCAGCTCGATATTGATCCGGGTGCGACCCCTGACGATATCCCGGTCTATGCTGGCGGCCCGGTCGAGACACAACGCGGCTTTGTTTTGCATAGCCTCGACTATGATCGGCAGGGTACCGTCACTGTGGCGGGCCGGTGGGGGCTGACGGCGTCGCTCGATATTCTCAAGGACATCGCAGCGGGGAACGGCCCACGAAAATGGCTCGCAGCGCTTGGGTATACCGGGTGGGGCAAGGGACAGCTCGACGCCGAGCTGACCCGTCACGGCTGGCTTGCAGTGCCGGGAGACCCCGCGATCGTGTTCGATGCGCCGTGCGAATTGCGCTGGGCCACCGCCTACGCAACGCTAGGCGTCGCCCCCGAGCGACTGTCACCTGTTGCCGGGCATGCCTGACCCGGCGCAGCGGCGTTAACCGTGAATGCTAAGGATTTTTCAACTGGATGCAGCGAACATGACCTTTGCGGAACGGTCGGGGTCGACCAGAATGCAGGAGGATCAGATGGCGCGCACAATCAACCTTTTCGCAGCGGTTGCCGCATTGGCACTCGGTCTGACGGTCGCAGCAGCACCGGCGCGGGCCGCAGGCATGACCGCCTGTCATCCCTCCGCCGCACTCATGGTTGGCCGATAAATCTCCACCGGCCCTAGAACCCGACGGACAGGCTCCCGAGCGCTGCGCTTTCGCCCGACCCAAGGGCATGCGTCACCGACAGCCGTGCTGCGCCCCGTTTGCCAAGCAATTGGTCATAGCTCGTGCCGACCTGGAACGCCCGATGCTCTGATGCGACGCTGACCTGGTGCAGGGTCGACACGACCGCGCGGGTCGCCAGATCATAGCGGTCCGGGATCATCACCGTCACCACGCCATGCTCGACCCTGAGCGGCTGGGCGATTGACAGGCGCAAATCTCCGTCACCGACCGCCCGGTGCAACTCAGCTGCAAACTGCGACGATGCCAGCGGGCCGACGGCGCGAAACAGCGAACCTTGCGGAACCGCGACCCGTGTTACACCGGCGGCGGCCCTGACCCCCAGGGTCCAGCGGCCGGAGAGCGCCCAGGCTCGCGCCACCTCAACCGCAAGTGTCCGCGCCGTCGACGCCAGTTGGAGGCCCCCACCGCCGGCTTGCCCGAACAGCGTGCCGCGCTCGGCAACCGCGACTGCGCTGATCGCCAACGGACCGGACATCCAGGCCATTGTCGCCGCCGTTGCCGATCCCGCCGGTGACGCCCCTTGCGAAATCTGGACAGCAAAATCACCGTCGTCGCTCAGCGCGCGCAGATGCAAAGACGCGCTGGGCACGTAAGCCGAAAGCCCGGACGGACCGGCCAGCGGTACCGACGCCACCCCCACGCCCCATGGATCGGGGCCGAGCGCAAGCGACAGATTTCGACGGCCGATGCGGCCCGAAATCATCGCCGTTGCAAGCCGGGACTCACCCCGGTCATTCCGAAAGGAAAAATGGCCGCTGAACCCGGACGTCGCGAACCCTGTACCGCGCAACCCGCCGACCATGCTGCGCAATGACACCAGACCGGACGCTGCGCTTACCCGCGACCCAAGCGCGACCTGAAAGTCCCGTCCCCATCGGTCGGTCACGACCGCAGTATCCAGCACCGACCTGAGCGCAGTCGGACCAAATGCTTTTGGCAACGCAAGGGTCGCCCCCGCAAGGCTGGCACCTTTTTGGGCGGTCGCAAGCATCGGATCGACCGGCGCAATCGCGGCGGCGACGTCAAGCAGCCCGCGCCCGAAAACCGCGTCAGTTCCGGGAGCGCCAAGGTCACGCGCCGTCGTCAGCAGAATTTCCCCGGCCTGCGCGCCCGACAGCTGCGGCCATTTCTGTAGCAGCAGCGCCGCTGCCCCGGTCACCATCGGCGCAGCAAAGCTGGTGCCGGACGCAGCGATCGGCGTACCGTCTGGCGTCAGTGTGATGACATCCATGGGGGCAACGATGAACCGGTCCGCAAGGACTCCGGCGCGGCTACTGCGCGGGTCGAGCCTGTCACCCGTCGTCGCCAATCCTCCGACCAACAGAATATTCGACCGGTTCGCATCGGTTATGTTGGCGACGATATCCGGGTCAGGCGAGCCGCTGTTACCAGCGGCGAAGACGATCAGACCGCCGGTCAGCGCAAAGCGATTGGCTGCGGCGATGATCGGTTCGCTCCGTCCGGCCCGGCTGAGCGAAACATTCAGCAGCCGCAGGCCCACCTCCGCAGCATAGCTGATCGCGGCGGCCACGGTGTCATCGGGGAAATATTCGGTGCCATTGCCCGGTCGCGATACGTCGGTCCGCAACACTGCGATCATCACATCGGGTGCCACGCCGACAATGCCGCGCCCATCCCGCGCGGCACCCAGGATCGCGGCAACCTTCACGCCGTGGTCAGTATAGGGGCCGGCAAGGCCGACGCGTGTCACCGCCGCATAGCTCCCGCCCACCAACTGTTCGTCATGGCCGAAATCCCGTGTCAGCGGCGACAGTCGGCCTGCGAACTCGCCGGCGGCATTGTCGATCCCGTCGTCGAGAACGCCGACAGTGACGCCGCGTCCACTCCATCCGGCATCATGGGCTGCGGGCAACCCGATCTGCGCATAGGCGGCAGCGTTCTGCCGAAACTCCGACGTCGCGCTGACCGATGGCTGCGGCGCCGCGATGGGCACAGGCTGCAGTGTTGGCGCTGTCGACATGGCCGGTGCCGCCACAGCCGGTGCGACCGGTATCGATTGCGGGCGCTGGCTGCTACCACTCCCGCCGCACGCGGCCAGCCCGGTCAACAGCAACCCTGTACCCAGTGATCTGCAAGCCCGCATCGCAACACTCCTCAACGCAACAAACGCAATCCTGGATAGCGCGCTGAGGTTTTGATTTTGTGAAGCGACGTGCTCAATAATTCATTGCGGTCTGGCTTTGCCTTGAAGTCCGCCCGGATCATTCATCAAAACACAACTTATGCGTGTTTAGTTGATCACAGCGAGTCGGCGTGCGACTCGCGCCTGTGGAGTGAAGCTTATGCTTTCGATCGTCGTCGTCGGATCACTCATTGTCGGCGCGCTGACGCTGATACTCATCACAGCCGGGAATGCGCAGGTCGAGCGGCTGGCGCGCCGCACGAGGCAGGCGACAACGCCAGCCGCCGTGCGGCTTGTCCCGCC
>JAYVLC010000253.1:0-4191 GCA_043759675.1 Sphingosinicellaceae bacterium | reverse complement strand
GCCAGCTGGCTCCTCGCCGCAGCCGTCACCGCGACGGGTATCCGCTCGCCGATGCAAGAGTTGCTGACCCAGGGGTTGAAGCCGTTGCTGGTGGTGTTGGTGTGTACATTGCTGGCACTGGGGCTGGCGCTGGGGACAGCGGTGACACTGATTTGATCGCTGGGCTGGCTCAGCGAAACTCGTGGACAACCTCTATCTTGCCAACGATGGCACTGTTGAAAGCGTCCAGTTCTTCGGCCAGTATCCAGTATTCCCGGTGAGCTCTACCCCCCGCATCCTGAACCTCATATCGATCCAGAAGGTCACGCCGCACCGAGAAACGTGTCACATATCCGGAGCCGCTATCGCGCACATTCCAATCGCGCGCGATCTTCACCGCATATTCCTCGGTTGTCACCGGGTAGAAGATCGGCTGATCAAGTAACCGAGGTGGGAAGGCGCGCATATCGCTCTGGCGAATAAGGTCCAGTTCAGCCGGTCCCACGGGCCGCCAGAGCACTACGGTTTCAATCATAGGGATCGTCTAACGCGGCTGCCGACCAATTTCCATGATCATCCCGTGATCGGCGGCGCGACGAATGCGCTTTCCGCCATCTCGACCAGAAATTCGAGGACACGGCGGTTGAGGTCTGGGTCGGCGTTGGCATGAGCCTCGGTTAGCGCGGCGAGCAGTTCAGTGTGGGTGCCGTCGTTTCGGTTGAGCACGGTGCGCATCGCCTTTACCTCCGCCACCTCCCGCGCGCGCGCCGTGGCGGCATCCTGCGCCAGCAGAATCAGCAACAGGCCTATCGTCCCGGCGCTGCCGCCTTCGTAGCGGCCATCGAGCGCGGGGGCGATGCTGGTCATCTGCGCCATGCCGAGGGCGGCGAGCATCTGGGATGGTGGGAGGCTCATGCGGCGAGGTCCCTGAGCGTCCGGGCCAGCGCGCGGTTGTGGAAGCGGTAGGGGTAGAAGGCGGCGAAGATGTTGACGGGGTCGCCGTTGCGGCCGCTGGCGACTTCGCGGCCGGCCGAAATCCAGATGGCGAGGCCCATGACCTGCGCGAACACCCGCCACCAGCGGAAGGCCAAAGGCTCGCAGGTCAGGCCGGACGCGGCCTCCCAGATCGCGATGGCGTCCTCCAGTGGGATCGTGGACGCAGGGTTGTCCGAGCCGTGCGCCCAGAGCGGATCGCAGACCCAGGCGAGGTCTTCGAGCGGGTCGCCGATGTGCACCATCTCCCAATCGACGATGGCGCGGATGCGGTTGGCGGCGTCGACGAGGAAATTGCCGCTGCGGTAGTCGCCGTGGACGATGGTGGTGGCGCTACTGGTCGGCAGGTTGCGGCGGAGCCAGCGCAGACCGGCGCGGGCGATGGGTTCGGGGCCGAGCGCGTCGGCGTCGATGGTCGCTTCCCAGTGGTCAAGTCGCTGCTCCGGCGTCTGAACAGGGAGGTCCGCCAGCAGCGGCGCGGAATGGATACGCCCAACAATGGTGAACAAGTCGCGACCCACTGTCGCTCGCGCCGCGCCGTAAGGATCAACATCAAACAATCCAGCCGCCCGGACGCCGGGGATTTCGCGCATGATGAAAGCGGGGCTGCCGAGCGCGGTGCCGGGTTCAATGAACAGCGGTTCGGGGACAGGGACATCGGTGCTGTGGAAGTGTTGGATCGCGGCATATTCGATGCTGCGGTCGGTCTCAATGAGACTCGACGGCGGGTCGCGGCGGAGCACGAGGCCCTGGCCATTGGCGTCGAACCGGTAGGTCTCCCGCGCCGCACCGCCGTGGAAGCGGCGCAGGCCGGTGACAGCGACGGGTTGGCCCCACTTCGCCGCAAGATAGCTTTGCAGCAGCTCGATCATGGTGCGAGGTCGAACATGCCGGTGAAGCCCGACGGCGCGTGCGGGCCAACGATCAATTGTTCGAGGACGCCGCGCCCCTGCCGGGTGGTTCCGTCCGGCAGGATCATCGTCGCCGTGACCAACGCCTGGATGTGGTTGTTGGCAAAAATGCCCTCGTCGAGGCGAGCGATATCGTGGCTTTCGGTGTGAAGGGAATGGTCACCGTGAAACGTCCCATGAGCGCGGGTCGGGTGGCCATAGCCGATGCCGTGCATGAAGAAGGTCCCTGCGACGGCGAGTTCGACGCGGACACCGCCGCCTTCGAGGACTGCCGATGCGGCATGGCGGGTGCCGGGCTTGAAGGTCAGCGACCCGGCGGGGCTGGCGAGTTTGATTGGATCACCGCCGTCAGTCGGCACGAGCAGCGCCGAACGGTTCCAAGCCGCGCCGTCGCCATCATCGTTGGTGTGGAAGAACAGCAGGTGATCGTCGAAGTTCAGTGGGGCCCACAACCAGTAGAATTGCGGAACCGGCATCGGCGCGGGCGGCTGCGGATCGGGCGCGCCGATTGGCCGGACGCCCCACGAGCGGTCGCGGGTGCCAAAGCTGCCACTGACGTCATGCTGCACGCCGTCGAGGGTGACAGTGCCGCTCCACACGCCGCCCTGCGTCATGCGGGTTACATCCATTAACGTGCGCGGCCCCATGCGCCGGGTGAAGCGCGGCTCCTCGATGGGCGGGGCGCGACCGGTGAACAAGAGGTCGGCGGCCAAGCCTGAGTCATTCGCGCCGACGATGACGCGCAATTTGTGCAGCGGCTCGACGACTTCGACGGTGACAGGGGCGACCCGCGTGTCCATCCGCTCCGAATGCAGGATGCGGGAGGCAAAGACCGAGCGCTGCTTGCCGTCCTGCAGGACCGAAAATGCCGCGTCGAGGATGTTCAGATGCGGGTAGATGCCCATTGCGGCGGCAAAAAACAGCAACCCGTCGGCGGTCTGGCCGTTGAAGAAATAGCGGTCGTAGAAATTTCGGTCGGTACCGGAGACCGCGACCGGCTCGGCCGTCTGGTGGATCGGATAATCGTCGCCGCGTGTAAGCATACGCCTATCCTTGCACGACGACGTCGCCACACAAGCTGACGTTGCGGACAGGTGGTCGTCGCGAAAATCGATAGTCCCCCGGTTTTGGGCCTTGCCGCACAGGCGGGAGCCTGATTAGCAACTATCCATGCGTCTGCTGGTCTTTGGTCTCGGCTACACCGCCATTCGGTTGGCTACCCGCCTCCGACGCGATGGGTGGGCGGTGACCGGAACCGGTCAATCTGCCCGTCCCGGCGTCATGGCGCTCGAAGACCCGACTGTGGCCGGGGAAATCGCACAAGCAACCCATATCCTATCCTCTGTGCCGCCGGGGGCTGCCGGCGATCCGGTTCTCACCCGTTACGGGCGGCTGATCGCTGCGCGCGCGCGGTGGATCGGCTATCTGTCCTCGACCGGGGTCTATGGCGACACGGGCGGGGCCTGGGTGGATGAAACCGCCCCGATTGGCACCGGACGGCGCTCTGCCCGATCCGACGCTGATCTGGCCTGGCAGGCCCTTCCCGATGCCCATATCTTCCGGCTGCCGGGGATTTACGGGCCTGGACGGTCGGCGATTGACCGGGTGCGATCCGGCGCCGCGCAGCGGGTCGACGCCCCCGGCCACATCTTCAGCCGCATCCATGTTGATGATATTGTCGAAGCCGTCGTCGCGGCAATTCGCCAGCCGAAACCCGGTGTTTACAACATTGCCGACAATGAACCGGCATCCGGTGCTGCCGTCATCGAGGCGGCTTGCGACCTGATGGGCGTACCCTACCCACCAATCTTCCGCCCGGAACAACTTGGTCCGCAGGCTCGCGGATTCTATAGCGAGCGCCGCCGTGTCGCAAATGGCAAGATGAAGCGCGACCTTGGCGTTCGCCTGCGCTATCCTGATCATGCCAAAGGTCTCAGAGCCTGTTTGGAGGAAGTCCCATGAAGTTTGGTGTCGGCCAGTCGGTTGCGCGCGTCGAAGATCAGCGACTGCTGACCGGTCGCGGAAATTTCACCGATGATCTGCAAGCCGAGGGCCAAGTCTATGGCGTAACACTGCGCTCCCCTTACGGCCATGCGCGGATCCTGTCGGTCGAGACGAAGGCTGCCAAGGCCATTCCGGGCGTTCTGGCGGTCTATGTCGGGGCCGATGTCGTCCACTATGGGGTCATTCCCTGCATCGTGCCGCTATCGGGTGACCTGAAGACCCCGCGCCCGATCCTCTGCACCGACCGGGTCCGGTTTGTCGGAGACGGCGTGGCCTTCGTCGTCGCCGAAACACGCGAAGCCGC
>JAYVLC010000252.1:0-9885 GCA_043759675.1 Sphingosinicellaceae bacterium | reverse complement strand
AAGGCGCACGGGATGAGCGAGGATGAGGTGATCCGTAACGTCATTCTTGCAGTCCAGCCGACCAAGCGATTTGTGACGGTTGAGGAGCTCGGGGCGTTTGTGGCCTTCATCTGTTCGGACGCGGCCGGGTCAATGACCGGAGCGGCGCTCAGCATGGATGGCGGCTGGACCTCGCGGTGATTGAGTCCGGCTCGGATCACTGCTAGTCGGCACGGATGGCAAGTACACCCCCCGCCGACAAGCCGCAGCGCCTGTCGAAACTAACGCTGATCTGGCAATTTGCGAAACGCTATCCGGCCCAATTGGCAGCGGCGCTGGCGTCGCTGGTGGTGGCAGCAGTCGCGACACTCGCAATTCCCCGCGGGTTCAAGCTGATCATCGATCGGGGCTTTGGCGCTGCGCAGGCCAGCACCATCGCGCCCTATTTTTATGGGCTTCTGGGCATTGTTGTCGTGCTGGCGTTTGCCACAGCCGTCCGATTCTATTTTGTGTCGTGGATCGGGGAGCGGGTCGTTGCAGACATGCGCCGTGCGGTGCACGCGCATCTCCTGACGCTCGACCCCAGTTTCTTCGAGGAAAATCGCCCCTCCGAGATCGCGTCCCGGATGACCTCCGACACGGCGGTGATCGAGCAGATTGTTGGGACGTCAGTGTCAGTCGCGCTCCGCAATTTGTTCATCGGAGTGGGCGGGGTCGCGTATTTGTTCACGCTGTCGGCCAAGCTGACGGGCACGATGCTGCTCGGGATCCCGATTGCAATCTTGCCGATCGTGCTGCTCGGTCGCCGGGTTCGGAATTTGTCGCGGACTAGCCAGGACCGGATTGCCGGCGTCGGTTCGATGGTCAGCGAGGCGCTTGGCGCCATCCGCATCGTTCAGGCCTTCACCCAGGAGCCGTACGAGACAAAGCGATTTGGTGAGGCGGTCGAGACGACATTCGCAGCTGCCAAGCGCCGGATTCGCACCCGCGCGATCATGACCGCCATCGTCATCGGCCTGATCTTTGGCGCGATCACCATGGTGCTGTGGGAAGGTGCTGTTGATGTCATCAACGGCGTGATGAGCGGTGGTGCCATTGCGGCCTTTGTATTGACCGCTACCCTGGTGGCGAGCGCGTTCGGGGCGCTCACCGAAGTTTATGGCGACATGATGCGCGGCGCTGGGGCGGCCAGCCGGATGGCCGAGTTGCTGCAGGCGGAGCCGGGCATTCGCGCCCCCGCCAATCCGTCGCCGCTGCCATCGCCTGCGGACGGGAGGTTGTCGTTCGAGGGTGTGACATTCCGCTATCCGTCGAAGCCTGATGCGCCTGCGGTGATCGATTTCTCGCTGGAGATTGCGCACGGAGAAACCGTGGCGGTCGTCGGGCCATCTGGTGCAGGCAAGTCAACGCTGTTTCAGCTGATCCAGCGCTTCTATGATCCGCAGCAAGGGGTGATCCGGCTTGACGGCGTGGCGCTGCCAACCGCTGACCCGCGCGAGGTGCGCCGCCATATCGCGCTGGTTCCACAGGAAAGCGTGATCTTTGCCGCCTCCGCCTATGAGAATATCCTCTATGGCCGTCCCGACGCGAGCGAGGCTGAAATCTGGGCGGCGGCCGAAGCTGCCAATGCCGCCCAGTTCCTGCGCGAAATGCCGAACGGCATCCACAGCTTCCTCGGCGAGGCTGGGACCCGGTTGTCGGGCGGCCAGCGCCAGCGGCTGGCAATTGCCCGGGCGGTCCTGAGAGATGCGCCGGTGCTGCTGCTCGACGAGGCAACGAGCGCCCTCGACGCCGAGTCGGAGCAATTGGTGCAGGTCGCGCTGGAGCGGCTGATGCAGGGCCGCACCACGCTGGTCATCGCACACCGTCTGGCCACCGTGCGGGATGCCGATCGCATTGTCGTGATGGACAAGGGCAGGATCGTCGCGGTCGGCAAGCATGACGCGCTGATGAAACAAAATGGTCTCTATGCGCGCTTGGCCAAATTACAGTTTGACGATATCGCCGCATAGAACACCCTCCCCGCATGGCAGGGAGGGCTAAAAAATCTCAGCTGCCCGGAAACCGTTCGAACGTTGGTAACATGTGCGCCGTTTCCATCCAGCTGATCCGTTCGGCGACCTGGATATGGCCAAAGGGTATCAGCGCGTCCGGATCATCGAGCGTTGCGAGCTGAATATCAACGATGCCCGGCAGCGTCTCGGCGTTCCGGAAGTACAGGCCGGTGCCGCAATCCGGGCAGAAGCTGCGGAAGCTTTTGCCCGACGAGTTATGCGTCTTGGCCGCACCTTTGGTCAGCTGGAACTCCGCCTCGGCAAACGCGGCCCAGGCGACCATCGGTGCCCCCGCGCTCTTGCGGCAATCACCGCAATGACACAGCGCTACATACTGCGGCGTCCCGGCCACTTCGTAGCGAACTGCGCCGCAATGGCATCCCCCGCTCAGGCTCATCGTCGATCTCCCCATCCTGTTGATTGGAACATATAACGAACACATGTGATGTTCAACGCTTATGTTATCCGCTCGCCAGTGCCTCGGCCTTTGCCGCGAGTTCGAGCCAGCGCTCCTCAGCTTCGGCGCTACGGGCGCGCGCTGAATCAAGTTTGGCGTTCGTTGCATCGAATCTGGCCCGGTCCCGTTGATAGAGTCCGGCGTCGGCGAGCAGGGCTTCGCCCGCCGAGATTTCGCCAGTCAGCCGGTCCATCTCGACGGGCAGCATGTCAAGCTCGCGCTGCTCCTTGAACGTCAGTTTGGTGGTCGTTTTGCGGACTTCGGCCGATGGAGCAGCGGCCTTGACGGCGACAGTTGCCTTGCGGCTCCGTCGGGCGTCCCAATCGGCATAGCCACCGGCGACAATATCGGCCTTGCCCGATCCATCCAGGCCGACAATCATCGTAACGGTCCGGTCGAGGAAATCGCGGTCATGGCTGACAATCAGGACGGTACCGGCATAATCTGCGATGACTTCCTGCAGCAGATCGAGCGTTTCCATGTCGAGGTCGTTGGTCGGCTCGTCGAGGATCAGCAGGTTGGATGGCCGGGCAAATTCACGCGCCAGCAGCAGCCGCGACCGCTCCCCGCCTGACAGGGTTTCAATGCTGGCTTCAATGACGCCTTCGTCAAACAGGAAGTCCTTGAGATAGCCGACGATGTGCTTTTTGACGCCCTGAACCTCGATCCATTCGCCGCCCTCGGCAAGGATGTCGCGAACCGTCTTGCCCGGCTCTAGAAGCTTGCGCTGCTGGTCGATCAATATGCCTTGGAGCGTTTTGGCGCGGCGAACCCGGCCGCTGTCCGGTGCGATCTCACCGGTCAGCAGCTTGAGCAGCGTGGTCTTGCCAGCACCATTCGGTCCGACCACACCGATCCGGTCGCCGCGCTGGACCCGGAGCGTCAGGTCGCGGATGACCACCCGCTCGCCGTAGGTTTTCGTAACCTGTTCGGCATCGATGACGATCTTCGATTTGGCATCGGTCGAGGCGATCTGGAGCTTGGCGGTCCCTTGCGGGCCGAGCATGTCGCGGCGCTGGACGCGCATATCATCAAGTTTTGCGAGGCGGCCCTGATTGCGCTTGCGCCGCGCCGTCACCCCGCGTGCAAGCCAGTGCAACTCCTGGCGTAGCTTGTTGTCGAGCTTGTCGGCGCTTTTCGCCTCTTCCTCGATCACCCGCTCGGTCCAGGCTTCGAACCCGCCAAAGCCGACCTCGGCCCGGCGTAGCGACCCGCGCTCCAGCCATAGCGAGGAGCGGGTCAGCCGCGACAGGAAGGTCCGGTCATGGCTGATCGCAACGAACGCGCCGTTAAAGCGCTGCAACCAGGCTTCCAGCCATTCAATCGCAGCGACATCGAGGTGGTTGGTCGGTTCATCGAGCAGCAGAACATCCGGGGCCTGCGCAAGGGCGCGGGCGATCTGGGCCCGCCGACGCTCGCCACCGGACGCGGTGACGGCCGGCCGGTCAAGGTCAACGCCGAGCTGGTCGGCGATGGCGTCGGCGTCGTGGCGGGCCGGCGCGCCAGGTTCGGACAGGACGAAATCGCGAAGTGAGGCGAAACCGTCCATGCGCGGCTCCTGTTCCAGCAGGACCACCCGCGCGCCGGGTTTGCTGGTCCGGCGTCCTTCGTCAAACTCCACCGACCCTGCGATGATTTTGAGCAGCGTGGTTTTGCCAGCGCCGTTCCGTCCGACCAGCGCCAGCCGGTCGCGCTCCCCGACGAACAGGTCGAGGCCGCGAAACAGCCAGCCACTTCCCTGCACCAGACCGATATTTTCAAACGAGAGGAGGGGGGCTGCCATCGGTTGGAATGCTTATCATCAAGAGGAAACGTCATCCTGACGAAGGTCAGGATCTGGGTCCTCTTAGCGACAAATCGCGTGAGGTCCTGACTTTCATCAGGATGACCGGCCAGATTGGTCGCTTTAGGTCGTCGGCCTTGCGGCTCCGGGCGCTCGCTTTGCTTTTTCTCCCCCCGTGTTCGCAGCCCAGGATGCCATGGCTGCGGCTGCGGCGGCGACCGCGACATCCTTCGCGACCTTGCCGGCAACCTCGCGTGCGACGGCTTCAAGCTGTGGCATGTGCGGCCCGGCGACATCCTCGAAAAAGGCGCGGACCTTCGCGGTACCCGAGGCTGGCTTGTCGAGGTGCGCCCGCAGCACAGTCTCGATCCGGGCTTCCCAATCCTCGCCCTGGCCCTTGAACGCAGCGATGAGGTCGTGGGGCAGATGAAGTTTGGAGCGTTTTGCCTTCTCGTCTTTCTTTGACATGTCGGTTCCTCCTGCGGGCATCACATTGTTTTTGAATAGGTAGGCAGACTGAACCGGAGCGCAAGGTCCGCCGAGGCATTCCGACGCTGTCGCTAGCATGAGGGCGACAAGTGCGGCCACAATCGCCATGATTGCCTATTGATCGGGGGATATGCCAGTGTCGTGGCAGCGTGAAGTTGATGAACTTGCCAAGCGGAACAGTCTCGCCGAGGTGATGGGTGGGCCGGACAAGCTTGAACGACAGCGCGTGGCGGGGCGGCTTGACGCACGGACCCGGATCTCCATGCTGGCAGACCCTGGCAGTTTCCACGAACTCGGCAAGCTGGCGGGATTTGCCACCTACGACGCGGCGGGCGAGATTGACCGATTCCAGCCGTCGAATTTCATTTACGGTCGTGCGACGCTCGATCAGCGGCCGATCGTCCTGACTGCTGACGATTTCAGTGTTCGTGGCGGGGCTGCCGATGCCGCGATCCACCGCAAACTTGTCGCGGCCGAGCAGATGGCAGGTGAATATCGCATGCCACTGGTGCGGCTGGTCGAGGGCACCGGCGGTGGCGGATCGGTCAAGTCGCTCGATACCATGGGCCATACCTATGTGCCCGAAGTGCCGGGCTGGGATTTGATGGTCGAGAATTTGTCGAATGTTCCTGTGGTGGCACTGGGCCTTGGGCCAGTTGCCGGCCTTGGTGCCGGCCGGATGGTGATGAGTCACTATTCCTTGCTGGTCGATGGGATTTCGCAAATGTTTGTCGCTGGCCCGCCGGTGGTCGCGGCAATCGGCGAGAAGCGGACCAAGGAGGAACTTGGCGGCGCGGCCATTCATGCAGCCAATGGCGCGGTTGATGATGTGGCCGCAAGCGAGGCGCATGCCTTTGAGCTGACCCGGCGGTTCCTGTCCTATTTGCCCAGCTCGGTTGATGATCTGGCGGCACGTGCCCCGGTTGGCGACGACCCAGCCCGCCGCGACGAATCGCTGATCGACGCAGTGCCGCGCAATCCGCAGCACCTGTACCAGACCCGGCCGATTATCGACGCCGTGGTCGACACGGGCAGCTTCTTCGAAATCGGCCGCAATTGGGGGCAGGGGATCATCACTGGTTTTGCCCGGCTGGATGGCTGGCCGGTCGCGGTGGTCGCCTCCGATCCGATGGCGCTTGGCGGGCTGTGGTCGGCGGCCTCGTCGCGCAAAGTCGAACGGCATGTCGATCTCGCCGATCTGTTTCATCTGCCGGTTGTCCATCTCGTCGACAATCCAGGCTTCATGATCGGGCGCAAGGCCGAGGAGGAGGCAACGATTCGCTGGGGCTCCCGTGCGCTGACCGCGATCTATCAGGCGCGCGTCCCCTGGTGTGCGCTGATCCTGCGCAAGGCCTATGGCATGGCAGGGTCGGGCCATGCGAACGCCAGCCGCTTTCGCTGGCGGCTGGCCTGGCCGAGCGGGGATTGGGGGTCGCTGCCGATTTCGGGTGGCCTGGAGGCGGCATACAAGAGTGACATTGAAGCCTCGGCTGACCCGGCCGCCCGGCTGGCCGAGATCAAGGCGCGACTCAATCAGGTCCGGTCGCCGTTCCGCACCGCCGAGAAGTTCGGCATTGAGGAGATCATCGATCCGCGTGACACCCGCCGCGAGCTTTGCGCCTTTGCCAACCTTGCCCAACGCGGGCTGAAACCGGGTGCGTGGCACCGGGGCTGGCGACCGTGACGCGACCGCAGTAACAGGCTGATGATGACTGCCACCCGCCTTATTCCGCGCCGCATCGACAAAGTCTGGGGTCGCCGCCACCTTTTGCCGTGGTTCGCCGACGCAGCGCCGGATGCCGAACCGGTTGGCGAGATCTGGTTTGAGATGCCGGACGGCTCCGACCCTGACCTGCTGGTCAAATATCTGTTCACATCAGACAAGCTGTCGGTGCAGGTCCACCCTGATGATGTGACAGCCCGGGCAGCTGGCCACGGGCGCGGAAAAGACGAGGCCTGGGTCGTGCTCGAGGCCGGTCCGCAAGCGACACTTGGACTTGGTCTGGTGGACACGGTCAGCCCGACCGAGCTGCGGGCCGCTGCACTGGATGGGTCGATTGAGGCGCTGGTCGCCTGGAAGCCTGCCCGACCGGGGGAGGCGATCTATGTCGGTGCCGGGACGGTCCATGCCATCGGGGCCGACCTCATTGTCCTTGAGGTATCGCAGAACGTCGACCTGACCTACCGCCTGTACGATTATGGCCGTCCGCGCGAGCTGCATCTTGATGCCGGGATCGCGGTGTCGAAGTCCGAGCCGTGGGCCGATCAGCGGGAACCGCGCGACCTTGGTCATGGGCGGACGCTGCTCATCGAGGGGCCGGCTTTTGCGCTTGAGCGCTGGTTGGTGGCAGGGACGGGTATCATTGCGCCAACGGCCCCGTGCTGGCTAGTTCTGCTAACAACGGGCGAGGTCTGGTATGTGACGGAGGCTGTCAGTTGGGACTTCGGGCCAGCAACTGACGTGCTTGTCGCCTATGCTGCCCCGACGGCGATGCCTGACCTCTGGCAGCCGGTCTAGCCGCGCATTGCCCGGTCAAGTTTCTCGGCGGTCACCGGAAAGCCGATCCCGTCCGGGATGCACAGATATGGTCCGTCCTCTCGCTGTTCGATGACGGGTTGAACCAGCGTTACCGGGTGGGCCAGCGCGTGTTGAACGAGGGCGTCGACCGCGTCATGCTGCGCCAGCCGTTCGAGGTTTCGCCGGGTCGGGAAGATGATCGATGTCTCCCCGGCATCGGCGCGCGCCAACGCGTCGGTCGCCCGGACCCAGTGCGAGGTGACCGACTCCGACCCATCATGGATTGCCTCTTCGCCGTCCGGCATCATCGCCAGATAGAAGCGCGTGTCGTAGCGGCGTTTTTCCAGACCCATCGGCGGGCACCAATGCGACCAGGGTGTCAGCCGGTCGGCGATCAACCGGTGACCGGTCAGCTCAAGGAAATCTGCGAAGGCTTCTTCGTGGGTGACGATGCGCGGTCGCCAATGGTTGCGCAAGGATTCCGCAATATATGGCCCGTCAGTGACGAGCACGCCCGCTTCCTCGAATGTCTCCCGGATCGCTGCTACCCGTGCAGCGGCATCGACGGCATCAAGGGCATCAAACCCGGCGGCCAGCTTGGCGTTGGCAGCGAGCGCAAGGTCCGCCTCGTCAACCTTCCCACCCGGAAACGCCATCATCCCGCCGGCAAACGCCATTGTCTTGGCGCGTTCCACCATGAAGATTTCGACGCCCTGATGATGCGGCCGCATCAGGATCAGCGTTGCGGCCTGCTTGGCCGGATTTTCTGCGTCGGTCATTGATCAACCATAGCCTCAGCGGCGCGTCCGTCACCTATCCTGTTTGGGGATGAACGGGCAGGCGTGGTGGAGCTGAGGGGAATCGAACCCCTGACCTCTGCAGTGCGATTGCAGCGCTCTCCCATCTGAGCTACAGCCCGGCATCCCCGGCAGCGCCAGATATAAAGCCCGGCCAAATCGGGCGCAACTGCCTAGTCAGGGGTGCCGTCCGCCAGTTTGACGTGATGGCGGATGACTTCATCGATGATGAAGCGCAGGAATTTCTCGGAAAATTCCGGGTCGAGCTTGGCGGCGCGGGCGAGGTCGCGCAGCCGGGCGATCTGTTTGTCCTCGCGGCCCGGGTCGGCGGCGGGCAAATTGGTTCGCGCCTTATGTTCCCCCACCTTCTGGGTAATCTTGAAGCGTTCGGCGAGCATGAACACCAATGCGGCATCGATGTTGTCGATGCTGTCCCGGTAACTGCCAAGCGTTGCGT
This sequence comes from Sphingosinicellaceae bacterium, assembly GCA_043759675.1. Lineage (GTDB taxonomy): Bacteria > Pseudomonadota > Alphaproteobacteria > Sphingomonadales > Sphingomonadaceae > JADCGM01. Next base: position 1,351 of record JAYVLC010000252.1, on the reverse strand, counting down.
CGCCGTTCATTTTCCCCCCTCGCCGTGTCGCACACCACCTTGCGTTGAAACCGGGCTTCCGCCAAGGGGTGCCGGTCAGGAAAAGGGGCTTTGGCGTGACTGCGACCGTCCATTCAATCCGCAACGCCCGCGTCGGCCCGTCACTGGTGCCCCTGATGGCGCTTGTCGCGCCCGAAATGAACAGCGTCAATGCGGTCATTCTCGACCGGATGCAAAGCGAAGTCTCGCTGATCCCGACATTGGCCGGTCACCTGATCGCTGGTGGCGGCAAGCGGATGCGCCCGATGCTGACGCTCGCCTGTGCCCGCCTGCTTGATTATGCCGGGACCCGACATCACAAATTGGCGGCGTCGGTTGAATTCATCCACACCGCAACCCTGCTGCATGACGATGTGGTGGACGGTTCGGACCTGCGGCGCGGCAAGCAGGCGGCAAATCTGATCTACGGTAACCAGGCAACCGTGCTGGTCGGCGATTTCCTGTTCAGTCGCGCTTTCGAGCTGATGGTCGAGGATGGCAGCCTGCGTGTTCTGAAAATCCTCAGCCATGCGTCAGCGGTTATTGCGCAGGGCGAGGTCAATCAGCTGACCGCCGCGAGGGAGATCGACACCACAGAGGATAAATATCTCGAAATCATCACCGCCAAGACCGCCATCCTGTTTGCCGCGGCCTGCCAGATTGCCGCTGTTGTCGCCGAACGCGAAGGGCGGGACGAGGCAGCACTCGAAAGCTATGGCCGCAATCTTGGCATCGCGTTTCAGCTGGTTGATGATTCAATCGACTATGTCTCGGACGCCGAGACGATGGGCAAATCGATCGGCGATGATTTCCGGGAGGGCAAGGTCACCCTGCCGGTCATCCTCGCCTATCAGCGCGCCAATGCGGCCGAGCGGATTTTCTGGCAGGACGCCGTCTCGGGCCGTGCCGCTGGCGAAGCCGAACTGGCCCGCGCCGTCGCGCTTTTACGCACCAGCAAGGCCGTTGATGACACGCTCAGCCGTGCCCGACACTATGGCGCGCGGGCCATTGATGCGCTGGCGAGTTTTCCGGCCGGGGCCGCACGTGCCGCCCTGACTGAAACCGTCGAGTTCGCAATCCAGCGGGCCTATTAGCCGATGGTTGACGTGCGAAGCGACAGGTGCCGGTTCGTCGCCAGAACGGCTCGCGCGGCGCTCATTGTGTCAGCTGCCGCCTCTGCGAACATCGTTTTCGCCGGCCCTCCCTACATCACCGACGACCCGGAGCCGACCGAGACCGGCCATTGGGAAACCTATGCATTCGGCGGCGTCACGAAAACCGCTGGCAGCTTCGACGGCAGCACCGGGTTCGACCTGAATTATGGAGCCGTGCC
>JAYVLC010000251.1:0-12469 GCA_043759675.1 Sphingosinicellaceae bacterium | reverse complement strand
AGCACGCCTGCGAGCAGGTAAAAGATGATGGCTTCGATCACGCCGCGCTGCCTATCGCCACGGCGCGTCGGCGGCAAGGTTCTGGGCGATGGCCCGTTCCCATTTGTCGCCGTTCGCCAGCAGCTTGGCCTTGTCGTAGATCAGCTCCTCGCGCGTCTCGGTCGAATATTCCATGTTCGGCCCCTCGACGATGGCATCGACCGGGCAGGCCTCCTGACACAGGCCGCAATAGATGCACTTGGTCATGTCGATGTCGTAGCGAGTCGTGCGACGGCTGCCGTCCTCGCGCGGTTCGGCCTCGATGGTGATGGCAAGCGCCGGACAGACCGCCTCGCACAGCTTGCACGCGATGCAGCGTTCCTCGCCATTGGCATAGCGGCGCAGCGCATGTTCTCCCCGGAACCGGGGCGACAACGGACCACGCTCGAACGGGTAATTGATCGTGACCTTGGGCCGGAAGAAATATTTCAGCGTCAGCCACATGCCGCGAAGAAATTCGAGCAGCAGCAGCGATTTGGCGGCGCGGAGAACGACGGTCATTGTTGAGGTCCAATCCCACCCAGCGCCGGGATGATACGCGAGATGTGATACGAGTCCTCTTCGTCGTACGACGCGTCCTCAATACCTATTACGAAGCCTTCGAGATAAGCTTCATCTTGACGCAAAATGCCCAGAAATGCTTCCATGGATTTCTCGTGGCACGTCACAATGCGTTCATTCGGGCAAAGCACCATCAAAACACCGGGGACTAAGAAGTCATCCGGCCGCAGGTGGATGCCGCGGCCCTCGGCGAGCTGCTTTGCAATGCTTGTAGCGTACCCAGCGACGTAGCCGAGTGCCAATGGCGACCCGATTTTGGACTGCAACCCGACGACCTTACCATCAAGGCCACAAACGAAAAACTGCGTGTGACACCAACGGAAAATGAGAGAGATTACTTCCTCCTCAATCCCTGCGGAATGTGATGCAGGGCGAGGTGAAGGGGTCTCCTGCCCCGAAAACCACGTACTTGGCCTCCAGATTGACCTATCTGTCACCCGAACCTCCCGGTGAACATCAGCCAGCCGCTGACCAGCGCCACCCAGACCAGCGAAATTGGCAGGAACACCTTCCAGCCCAGCCGCATCAGCTGATCATAGCGATAGCGCGGGACGGTGGCTTTAACCCAGGCGAACACGAAGAAGATGACGCTGATCTTGGCGAAAAACCAGATCCAGCCGGGAACGACGTACAGCGGCTCCCAATTCACCGGCGGCAGCCAGCCACCAAGGAACAGCACCGAAGTCATCGCGCACATCAAGAGGACATTGGCATATTCACCAAGCCAGAACAGCGCGAACGCCATCGATGAATATTCCGTCTGATAGCCCGCCACCAATTCGGCCTCTGCCTCGGGTAGGTCGAACGGCGACCGATTGGTTTCAGCAAGGGCCGAGATCACAAAGATGACGAACATCGGGAACAGCAGCGGATTAAAGACATTGCCGTTGAAGAACCCGAGGATATTGCCCTGCTGCGCCAGGATGATGTCCTGCAGCCGGAAGCTGCCCGCATAAAGCACCACGCAAACGACGACAAAGCCGATGCTGACTTCATAGGACACCATCTGAGCTGCCGAGCGTAACCCACCGAGAAACGGGTATTTTGAATTGGACGCCCAGCCGGAAATTATGATGCCGTAAACCCCGAGCGAGGACGTAGCGAACAGATACAGGATACCGACGTTGATGTCGGACAACACCGCCTGTGGCCCAAATGGGATCACCGCCCAGCCGATCAACGCCAGCGTGAAGGTCAGCATCGGCGCGAGCAGGAACAGACCCTTGTTGGCCGCCGAGGGGACGATGGTTTCCTGCAAGAATACCTTCAGGCCATCGGCGAAACTTTGCAGCAGACCAAATGGCCCGACGACATTGGGGCCTTTGCGCATCTGCATCGCGGCCCAGATTTTGCGGTCGGCATAAATCACCATCGCAACCGCCAGCATGACCGGCAGCGCGATGGCGAGGATGAGCAGGATGGTCGCGACCAGATAGCCGCCGACTTCGCCGATCTGGGATTGGAACCACGCGGTCATTGGAGCTGCCTTGAGGTCATGCGTCCTTCGACTTCGCTCAGGATGAGCGGCGTTCGGGCGGGCCTTGCCATCTCAACGTCGAAACACACCCCTGCCCCGCTCATCCTGAGCGAAGTCGAAGGACCCATCTGGCCGAAGCGAGCCATCATTCCGCCGCCTCTGCCAGATTGCCGATGCCCAATATTTCGCGGACGCAGTCATGCATGGTTGCACTGGCGCGCGCGATGGGGTTGGTCAGGTAATAATTGTCGAAGGCGTAGCGGACGTTGCCGGACGGCTTGTCTGCCGAGACCGTAGGCGCGCGCCAGATCGGGGCTTGCAGACCTTCGGTACCGAGATGCGGCCATTCGCTTGCCATTCGGGCCCGGAGCGTGGCGTGATCATTGTACGGCAGCGTCTTGCCGAGAACGTCGCTCAGCGCCCGGAAGATCGTCCAATCCTCCCGCGCATCGCCGGGGGGTGACACGGCGCGCAGGGAGCGTTGCACCCGCCCCTCCATATTGACCCAGGTCCCGGCTTTTTCCGCATAGGCGGCGGCCGGCAGGATGACGTCGGCGTGGCGGACGCCTTCGTCGCCGTGGGTGCCGATGTAGATCGTGAAGGTGTTGGCCAGCGCCGATGTGTCGATTTCATCGGCGCCGTGCAGGAACACTGCCTTCAGCGCGCCGGACTTTGCATCGTCCAGGATGGCCGTGACACCGCCATCTGCGGTCAGTCCGATATCCAATCCGCCAACCCGCGCCGCAGCGGTATGCAGAATGTTCCAGCCATTCCAGCCATCGCGGACCAGTTTGTATTTGGCGGCAATTTTCAGAGCTGCGCCGATTGCGGGTGCGCCGCCAGTACCGACGATGATCGCGGGCCGCGCGGCTCCGGACAGGGCTTCGGTCACGTCCTTGGGCAGCTTTGCCAGCACAGCCAAATCGTCACCAAGCCAGGTCACCGGATAGGTCAGATCAACCTGCGGCCCGATGGCGAACACCCGCGCCTTGCCCTTGACCGCCGCCTTGCGCAGCCGGGTGTTGAGCAGCGGGGCTTCCAAGCGGGGGTTCGACCCGACCAGCAGGATCACATCCGCCGTCTCAATTCCGGCGATGGTTGAATTGAACAGATAGGAGCCGCGATTGCTCGCATCGAGGTCAACGCCATCCTGGCGGCACTCGATCCGGGTGCTGCCAAGCCCAGCCAGCAGGTCCTTGAACGCGACCATCGATTCCACATCGAGCAGATCACCAGCGACGCCAGCAATCTGACTGCCCGACAAGCCGGAGACCCCTGCCCCGACGGCGGCAAAAGCCTCAGCCCAGCTGGCCGCGACCAGCTTGCCAGCTTTGTGGACATAAGGCCGGTCAAGCCGTCCGGCCATCAGGCCGTCGATGGCGAAGCGGGTTTTGTCGGCGGCCCATTCCTCGTTGACCGCCTCATTCAGGCGCGGCAGCACCCGCATCACTTGCGGCCCCCGGCTGCCGAACGAGATGTTGGTGCCGAGCGCATCCATCGCGTCGATACCGTCGCTGTCCTTGATCTCCCAGGGCCTTGCCGCAAAAGCATAGGGCTTGGAGGTCAGCGCGCCGACCGGGCACAGGTCGATGATATTGCCAGAGACTTCCGAGGTCAGCGCCTGTTCGAGATAAGTGGTGATCTGCTCATTCTCGCCGCGGAATATCATGCCGATTTCCTCGACGCCGGCGACTTCCTCGGCGAAACGGACGCAGCGGGTGCACTGGATGCAGCGGGTCATCACGGTTTTCACCAGCGGACCCATATATTTTTCGGTGACCGCGCGCTTGTTCTCGGCATAGCGGCTTTGGCCGCGTCCATAGACGAGGGACTGGTCCTGGAGGTCGCACTCCCCGCCCTGATCACAAATCGGGCAGTCGAGCGGGTGGTTGATGAGCAGAAACTCCATCACCCCCTCCCGCGCCTTTTTGACCATCGGGCTGGTGGTGCTGACAATCTGCCCCTCGGCAGCGGGCAACGCGCACGACGCCTGCGGCTTCGGCGGCCCCGGCTTCACCTCGACAAGGCACATCCGGCAATTGCCCGCGATGGTCAGCCGTTCATGATAGCAAAAGCGCGGGATTTCCTTGCCTGCAAGTTCGCACGCCTGGAGCACGGTGGCGCCTGCAGGGACTTCGACTTCGATACCGTCGATGGTGAGCTTAGGCATCAGCGAGGCTCCTCGTACGAAGCGACGCATCCAAAAACGGCTTACATTCCGGGCGTGAGAAGAGCTTGAACGTTCCCAAATGCGGTAGAATGGCGAGTTGGCCACCATGTCGCGTCTGGCCTGTCGCCAGCGAGATATCGCCCCAGCCCGTCCTATGCTTTGAAAGGGATTCGACGCCGAAGAGCTTCGGAATATATTCGCCTACTTTCGTTCCGAGGCAGATCACGTACTCGGGCCGCATGCTCCCGATAAAATCGGACCAAAGGGAGGCCGCGAATGCCAAAGCCTGTGGCTTGTGCTCTAGGTCCGCCCAACGTTGGCTTCGAAACGGTACAAAATGCGCCGATGCCACTTCTTCGAAGTTAGCTCCGAGATGACGGATTAGGCCTTGGATCTGCACTTGCAGGGCATCGGAGCCGGGACGTTGGCCGCCCCAACCTTCGACAACGTACGCACTACCAGCTTCCTGCGACCAACGCGGCCCATGCTCGACCTGGCCACTGGGGTTGAGAGACACAAGCAGGACTTTGGGATTGCAAAAGCTTGCTACCGGAGATGTCATAAAACGCCAACCGATACGATAGCCCAATCGCTGATAAGCGGCTTCGATACGGTCGGGAGTAACGGCTAGTGTCATTCCGCCGCCTCCCGCATCGGGATGCGCTTCTCAGCGATCCGCCGCTCCAGCTCGGGGCGGAAGTGGCGGATGAGGCCCTGGATCGGCCAGGCCGCCGCGTCGCCCAGCGCGCAGATGGTGTGGCCCTCGACCTCCGTCGTCACGTCGAGCAGCAGGTCGATCTCATGCGGTTCGGCATTGCCATCCGCCAGCCGTTCCATCACCCGCCACATCCAGCCGGTGCCCTCGCGGCACGGGGTGCATTGGCCGCAACTTTCATGCTTGTAGAAATAGCTGATGCGGGCGATGGCGCGGACGATGTCGGTGGATTTGTCCATGACGATCACCGCCGCTGTGCCGAGGCCGGATTTCAAATCCTTCAGCCCGTCGAAGTCCATCGGTGCGTCGATAATCTCATGCGCAGGCACCAGCGGCACCGACGATCCGCCGGGGATCACCGCCAGAAGATTGTCCCAGCCGCCCCGGATGCCGCCGCAATGTTTTTCGATCAGCTCGCGGAAGGGGATGCCCATTTCCTCCTCGACCACGCAAGGGGTGTTCACATGGCCGCTGATCTGGAACAGCTTGGTGCCTTCATTCTTCGGGCGGCCGATGCCGGCGAACCACGGCGCACCGCGCCGCAGGATCGTCGGCACCACGGCGATCGATTCGACATTGTTGACCGTGGTCGGGCAGCCATAGAGGCCGACGCCTGCCGGGAACGGCGGCTTCAGGCGCGGACGGCCCGGCTTGCCTTCGAGGCTTTCGAGCATCGCGGTTTCCTCGCCGCAGATATAGGCGCCCGCGCCGCGGTGGACGAACACGTCGAAATCATAGCCGGACTTGCAGGCGTTCTTGCCGATGAGGCCCTTGGCATAGGCTTCCTCGACTGCTGCAAACAGCGTTTCGGCCTCCCGGATATATTCACCGCGGATGTAAATATAGGCGGCACGCGCCCGCATCGCATAGCCAGCGATCAGCGCGCCCTCGATCAGCTTGTGCGGATCATGGCGGATGATCTCGCGGTCTTTGCAGCTGCCGGGTTCGGACTCGTCGGCGTTGATGACAAGGAAGTTCGGGCGACCGGGGGGTGGGGCTTTGGGCATGAAGCTCCACTTCATACCGGTCGGGAACCCCGCACCGCCACGCCCGCGCAGGCCCGAGGCCTTGACCGCGTCGATGATCGCATCCTGCCCTGCGGCCATCAGCGCCTTGGTATTGTCCCAGTCGCCGCGCTTTTGGGCGTGCGTCAGCCCCCACGGCTGGAAACCGTAGAGGTTGGTGAAAATGCGGTCGGCGTCAGCGAGCATGGCTGGCACCCTCCACACCAAATAGCATCGTCATTCCCGCGAAGGCGGGAACCCAGCCCGCTTCATGGGAACGTGTGCGGTAGCGCACGGCACGCTGCTGCGCGCCAATATGTGAATAGCGCTGGGTTCCCGCCTTCGCGGGAATGACGATTGAGAGAGGGACGCTCACGACACAAATTCCTGCAACGTCGTCGGCCCGCCCTCGGGGCAGCTTGCCTGCCTGCCGATTGCTGACCCCGGCTTCGGCGTTTCACCGCGCGCCAGGGCGTCAAGAATCGCCGTCATCGTTTCGTAGGTCAGGTCCTCGTAATTATCATCATTGATCTGGACCATCGGCGCGTTGGCGCAGGCCCCCAGACACTCGACCTCGGTCAGCGTGAACAGCCCGTCCGCGGTGACCGCACCCTTCGCCAGCCCCTTGTCCTTGCAGGCGCGGAGCAGGTCACCCGAGCCGCGCAGCATGCACGGCGTCGTGCCGCACACCTGGACATGGAAACGCCCGACCGGCTTCAGGTTGAACATCGTGTAGAAGGTCGCAACCTCCATCGCGCGGATATTCGGCATGCCGATCTGCTTCGCGACATATTCAATCACCGGCCCCGGCAGCCAGGCATGGCCGGTCGCTGCCGCCACCTGATACTGCGCAAGGTGCAGCAGAGGGATGATCGCGGACGCAGCGCGAGCCTCCGGATAGCGGCCAAGGATGACCGCTGCCTCCGTCGCGTTGGCAGGTGTCCAAGTGAAGTCTTTGAACATGTTTGTGTCAAAATCCGAGGCAGAAGTCATTTTGGCAACATCCTGCGTCGCACTGCAGGTAATTTGAGCAGTAGAAAAAAGCCTACGTTGATCAACATCCCAAGGAACATCGCAGTGGCTACCAACGCTGTGAACCGGCTGCCCCACATTGCCAAGCCGACAAAGGCCAAGCCGAGGAGGGCCGTTGCCATCAGGCAGGAAACCCCAAGCAAAGACAGAAACTTCACCGATCACACTCCCCGAACACGATGTCGAGACTGCCCAGAATTGCCGGCGCATCGGCCAGCATATGGCCTTTGCACATGAAATCCATCGCCTGCAGGTGACTGAACGCGGTCGGGCGGATCTTCACGCGGTAGGGTTTGTTGGTGCCGTCGGACACCAGATAGATGCCGAACTCGCCCTTCGGGCTTTCGGTCGCGACATAGACTTCCCCGGCGGGCACATGGAAGCCTTCGGTGTATAGTTTGAAATGGTGGATCAGCGCTTCCATCGAACGCTTCATCTCGCCGCGTTTCGGCGGGGCGATCTTGCGGTCGAGCGTCTGCACCGGGCCGGGCCGCATCTCGGTCAGACACTGCCGGACAATGCGCAAGGATTGCAGCATCTCCTCATAACGCAGCACCCAGCGGTCGTAGCAGTCGCCATTCTTGCCGACCGGCACGTCGAATTCCATCGACGCATAGACATCATAGGGCTGCGACTTGCGCAGGTCCCACGGAATGCCGCTGGCGCGGATCATTGGGCCGGAAAAACCCCAGGCAATCGCGTCTTCGGCACTGACCACGCCGATATCGACATTGCGCTGCTTGAAGATGCGGTTGTGGGCGACCAGCCCATACATTTCCGCAAGCACCTTGGGGAATTTTTCGGTCCAGGCCCAGATGTCATCGGCGAGGCCGTCGGGCAAATCCTGATGCACACCGCCGGGCCGGAAATAGGCCGCATGCATCCGGGCGCCCGAAACACGTTCATAGAATTCCATCAGATGCTCGCGTTCTTCGAACAGCCAAAGGATCGGGGTCAGCGCACCAACATCCAGCGCATGGGCGCAGGTGTTCATGATGTGGTTCAGGATGCGGGTCAGCTCGGCAAACATCACCCGGACATATTGGCCGCGGATCGGCACCTCGATGTTCGCCAGTTTCTCGATGGCGAGCACGTAAGAATGCTCCATGCACATCGGGGAGACGTAATCGAGGCGGTCCATATAGGGCAGCGCCTGGAGATAGGTTTTGTATTCGCAGAGTTTTTCGGTGCCGCGGTGCAGCAGGCCGATATGCGGATCAACCCGCTCGATAATCTCGCCGTCGAGTTCCATCACGAGCCGAAGAACCCCGTGCGCCGCCGGATGCTGCGGGCCGAAATTGATGGTATAATTCTGGATGTCGATGCCCGCCGACTCCCGGTCGGGCAGCACATCGAGGCCGATATCGCTCACTTGGTTCCTCCCACTCGAGGGGGGAGGCGACTCAGCGAAGCTGAGCGGGAGGGGGTGAAACCTTTGGGCCCGGTGCACCCCTCCCCGCTGCGCCGGAGCGCAGTCGCCCTCCCCCTCAAGGGGAGGGAATGGAGACGAGACCCCCTCACGGCTTCACCTCAACTGCCTTTTCATCGCCGGGGAGGACATAATCGGCCCCCTCCCATGGCGACAGGAAATCGAACGAGCGGAATTCCTGCGCCAGCTTCACCGGCTCATAGACGACGCGCTTATGTTCCTCGGAATAGCGCAGCTCGACATAGCCGGTAAGCGGAAAGTCCTTGCGCTGCGGATGCCCCTGAAAACCATAGTCGGTGAGGATGCGGCGCAGGTCCGGATTGCCGTCAAACAGCACGCCGTACATGTCCCAGATTTCGCGCTCCAGCCAGCCCGCCACCGGCCATAACCCGACGACGGACGGCACCGGTGTCGCCTCGTCGGTTGTAAGCTTGATGCGGATGCGCCGGTTGTTTGACAGCGACAGCAGGCAATAATCGACCTCGAACCGCTCAGCGTTCTCCGGATAGTCGACGCCGACCATTTCCATCAACTGCTGATACCGCAGCTCGGGATCGTCGCGCAGCTGGGTCAGCACTTCGGCGATGCTGTCGCGTGCCACATGCAGCGTTACCTCGCCTGCCCGCTCCCACGCACCCAACAGCGCCTCGCCAAGAATGGCGCGCGCCCGGTCAATGACCCCGGCGTCCGACGACATGATGGGAGCGCTGTGGCTCACCGTTCGAACGTCCCGACGCGGCGGATTTTGCGCTGCAACGCCAGCACGCCGTACAGCAGCGCCTCAGCTGTCGGCGGACAGCCGGGGACATAGATATCCACCGGCACGATCCGGTCGCAGCCGCGCACCACGGAATAGCTATAGTGGTAATAGCCGCCGCCATTGGCGCAGCTGCCCATCGAGATCACGTAACGCGGCTCCGACATCTGATCGTAAACTCGGCGCAGCGCCGGGGCCATCTTGTTGCAGAGCGTTCCCGCTACAATCATCACATCGGACTGGCGTGGACTGGCGCGCGGCGCAAAGCCAAAGCGTTCAATGTCATAGCGCGGCATGTTGACGTGCATCATCTCAACGGCGCAGCAGGCGAGACCAAAGGTCATCCACCACAGCGAACCGGTCCGCGCCCAGTGGACCAGTTCCTCCGCCGAGGTCACCAGATAGCCCTTGTTCGACACCTCCTTTGACAGGTCGGCAAAGAAATCGTCGCTCGGCAATACCGGCAGATCGGGGGACAGGGGTTGAACTATTCCCAATCGAGTGCTCCCACCTTCCACGCGTAGGCGAGGCCAAGCGCGAGTTCGGCGAGGAATTCCATCATCGACCACCAGCCAAATACGCCGGTCTGTTTCAGCGACACCGCCCAGGGAAACAGGAATGCGACTTCAAGGTCAAAGACGATGAACAGGATGGCGACGAGATAGAAGCGCACATCGAACTGGCGGCGACTGTCCCCAAAACTGTCAAAACCGCATTCATATTCAGCGAGCTTTGCCGCATCCGGCTTGTTGGTTCCGATCAGGTTGGAGACCAAAATCGGCAAGCCGACAAACGCCCCGGACAGCGCCAGCGCGACGCCCACAAACAGCAGGATCGGCAGATATTGCAGGGCGATATTCTGCATGGTGGACCCGGTGACTCGTGCGGCGGAACTGTTGGCGGGCTTTTAGGCGGGCGGGCGAAGCGAGGCAAGGGCGGCGGGGGTAGGGAAATAGGTGGCACAAACGAAGCCGTGCCGACAAACCTCATTGTAGCACAACCAGCGCCGCGCCGAGGCTGAACCCGGTCAGCGCAATCCGATCAGAACGGACGCCGACCTACCCCCGCACTGCCCCCGCGACGATCTTGTGCAGTTTCGAGTGGATCGCGTCATTGCCGGCGACGACTTCGCTGCGTTCGAAAATGCGGTCGCCGCCGCGGTAGTCGGTGACGAAGCCGCCCGCCTCGCGGACCAGCAGCATGCCCGCTGCCCAGTCCCACGGATACAGATCAGCCTCCCAATAGCCATCGAGGCGACCGGCGGCGACCCACGCGAGATCGAGTGCGGCGGCACCAAAGCGGCGGATGCCTGCCGTCTGCGGGCTGACAGCCGCCATGATTTTCGCGTTCCTGTCATAGTCACCGTGCCCCTGGAACGGGATACCGGTGGCGATCAGGCTATCACCAAGATCGCGGCGGGCCGAAACGCGCAGGCGGCGGGTTTGCAGCCAGGCACCGGAGTTACGTTCAGCCCAGAAGCTTTCGTCGGTCAGTGGCTGATACACCAGCCCGGCAACGATCTGGCCCTGCTCCTCAACGGCGATCGAAATGGCGAAATGCGGGATGCCGTGCAGGAAATTGGTGGTGCCATCCAACGGATCGACGATCCAGCGCGGGCGGCCATCGCCCCCGGCAATCTCGCCTTCTTCCTCCAGCAGCATCCCGTAGTCCGGGCGGGCCTGATGCAGGATTTCCTTGATCGTCTGTTCGGCGGCGCGGTCGGCGTTGGAGACAAAGTCCGACGGACCTTTGCGCGACACCTGCAACTGCTCGACCTCATTGAAGTCGCGGCGCAGGCGGGGTGCCGCCTTGCGGGCGGCCTTATCCATGATGGTGATGAGCGAGGAATGCGAGGGCATATTCAGACTTTCTTTCGCCCCCCTTTGAAAAACCGCCGTCGTCCTGACGAAAGTCAGGACCTCCGGGAGGGTGCGCGCAATCTCACAAGGTCCTGACTTTCGTCAGGATGACGGGTTATAACTGACTATTCGGCCCGCCGGACATATTCCTGTTCATAAACGTCGACGACAATCCTTGTGCCTGCCCCGATGAACGGCGGCACCATGATGCGGACGCCATTGTCGAGGATCGCCGGTTTATAGGAGGATGAGGCGGTCTGGCCCTTGATGACGGCGTCGGCTTCGACCACCATCGCCTCGATCTGGTCGGGGAGCTGGACCGAGATTGGCCGCTCCTCCCAGGTTTCCATCACCACATCCATGCCGTCCTGCAGGAAGGCAGCTGCGTCACCGAGCAGATCACGCGGCAGCTGGACCTGATCGTAATTTTCCTTGTCCATGAAGGTGAGCTGGTCGCCTTCAGCGTACAGGAACTGGAAATCGCGGGTGTCGAGCCGGACCTTTTCGACCGTTTCAGCCGAGCGGAACCGTTCATTGCTTTTGCGCCCGTCGATCAGGTTTTTGAGCTCGACCTGCATATAGGCCCCGCCCTTCCCCGGCTGGGTGTGCTGGATTTTCACCGCGCGCCACAGCCCGCCTTCATATTCGATGATATTGCCGGGACGAATCTCGACGCCGCTGATTTTCATGGGATTGGCCTTGAGAAAGAAATTTGTGCGCCGCGGCTCTTAGCCGACGTGGCGCGCTTCCTCAAGCACAGTGGCGAACGCCGCCACGCCCGCTGCTGCGCCTTCGGGGTGGTCCCACACCGCTGAAACGACGGCGATGAAGTCTGCGCCAGCGTCGATGAGCGGGCGGGCATTGTCCGCCGTGATGCCACCAATTGCGACGCACGGCAGGTCGGACAGCGTCGTCCACCAAGCCAGGATCGACGGATCCGGTCGGTAATTGCTGACCTTGGTCATCGTCGGGTAAAACGCCCCGAACGCCACATAGTCCGCCCCGGCCTCGGCGGCCTCCATCGCCAGATGGCGGCTGTCATGGCAGGTAACGCCAATCTGCGACCCGCGCGGCAGCAGCTTTTTCGCCGCCGCCGGATCGCCGTCCGATTGGCCCAGATGCACGCCGTCGGTGCCAAGCTCGGCGGCCAGATCGGCGCGGTCGTTGAGGATGAACGCCACATCATGGGCAGCGCAGACCGGCATCAGGGCGCCGACCGCCGCCCGGATCACATCGTCACTGCAATCCTTCAACCGCAACTGAAACGCCGCCACGGGCCCGGCACCGAGCGCGGCCGCCAGCGTCGCGGCAAAATCCGGCGCATAGGTCGGCGGGGAGATCAGATACAGCTGACACGCCGGCCGACGTTGCCGCTCAAAGCTGTCGTGAAAGGCATGATCGAGCGCGATGAGATCGTTCATATCGT
>JAYVLC010000250.1:0-4484 GCA_043759675.1 Sphingosinicellaceae bacterium | reverse complement strand
GGCTCCGCCCTAGCGTTTCCACATCGGTGCGGCTAAGGCGCAGCGCATGTCCCGCCGCCCACAAAAACGTCATGGCACTGCCAACCGCGCCGATGCGCGCTTCCCACGCTTCTGGGGCCGCCATGCGGTCATTGCTGCGCTGGCGAACGAGGCGCGCGTCAAGCGCAAGCTCTGGATCACGCATGATGCAAAGGAGCTGCTCGACATTCCCGCTGGTCTTGAGGTGCAATATGGCGATGCCGCCGATCTGGCCCGCCTGTCGGGCTCGGACGCGCCGCATCAGGGCATGGTGCTTGAGGTCGAGCCACTGGAGAATCCGTGGATAGGGGACATTTTTTCAGCCGGCGAGGATGATCGCCGCCCGCTGCTGGTGCTCGATCAGGTGACCGATCCGCACAATGTCGGGGCCATTCTGCGGTCAGCGGCGGCCTTCAACGCGCTCGCCATCATCACCCAGGACCGGCACGCCCCGAATGAGAGCGGCGCGCTGGCCAAAGCGGCATCGGGGACGCTCGAGACGGTGCCTTGGGCGCGCGTCGTCAACCTGTCCCGCGCGCTGGATGAAATCGCCGAGGCGGGTTTCTGGCGCATTGGCCTGACCGGCGAGGCGACGTTGACGCTGGATGCCGCCCTTGGGGAAACCCGTCCGGCCTTTGTGCTCGGGGCCGAGGGCGAAGGCATGCGGCAGAATACAGCACTCCACTGCGATCAATTGGCGCGGCTGCCGATCTCGAACGCGGTCGAAAGCCTGAATGTCTCCAACGCCGCCGCCATTGCGCTCTATGCAGCGGCGAGCCGGGGCGGAGCGTGAGCCTCGCCATCGAGATTGCCGGCTGGATCGCCGCGCTGCTCATCCTATTGGCTTACGGCCTGCTGTCGAGCGGGCGGATGACGTCAAACAGCGTCATTTTCCAATGGATGAACATTGTCGGCGCGGCGGGCTTTATTATCAACGGCGTCTGGAATCAGGCCTACCCGTCCGCCGCGCTCAACATTGCATGGATGGGCATCGGCTTTGCCACACTCTGGCGGATGCGCAGCCTCAGATAGGGCAGGCCTCAGATAGCTCAGGAACGCGCTGTAAGGCCGCCAGAGCGCGTTGGCGGCAATTCCGGTGTGAGAACATTGCAAGAACATTTGCCGCGCTCCCAGGCCCCTTCACGGCGGTCTCAGGGCCATCCCGCCTGCGCACCGAGCGTCCACTGGCTGCGGAGGCCTGGATCGAACAGCAGAAAGCCGCGACCCATCCCCCGATGTGCCCCGCCAAGCCCCGCCGAAAGCCGAAGCAGACCCAAGATGCGGTGGAATTAAGTATGCTGTCCCCGGAATTCCCCTCGGTGGAATTAAGTATGCTGTCCCCGGAATTCTCCTGTCCCCGGAATTCTCCCCGGAATTCCCCTGTCCCCGGAATTCCCCTGTCCCCGGAATTCCCCCCGGAATTCCCCGAATGAACAGCCTTCATTGGTATTGAAAAATGGCCCGACCACTTTGGTGACCGGGCCAGAAAAAAGTCAGGATATTGGTGCCTAGAATTCAGTCACCGAAGGTCAGTCGCTGCGAATGTTAGTGAATAATCGCATATGCCGTCATCACAACAGCGCAAAACGACAATACCAGGCCTGTTATCGTTAGCATCAAGTGAGTTGATGGATCGCTCATAATTTTCCTCCTCTCTAAATTCCGAGTTGCCGCTCAGAACAACAACGGAATGGCATAACAAAGAATATATGCTCAATTCGAAACACACTTCACAATACGATATTGTCTATCATATTGTGAACAGTAGATCGAACCTAACAACTGTAATCAACAGCTGGAGCAATATATTTTTGGCGTTTATCCCCTTGACGCACGTGCCTAGAGCGACTATCTACAATGCATGAGCAAATCACCATCTGCAACCCCGGCCTTTTCAGTCCGCGAGTTCTTTGCCCGCTTCAACAGTGAGGAAGCCTGCCTGACGCACATCATGGACGTGCGCTACGGCGGCACCCGCTTTGACTGCCCCGGCTGTGGCGTAGAGGCCAATTTCAACAAGCTGACCAATCGCCGCGCCTATTCATGCAGCGCTTGCGGTCACCATGTTTACGCGACGGCGGGCACCATTCTGCATGATACCCGGACGCCGCTCGTTTCGTGGTTCTTTGCGATCTACATGTTTGTCACATCGCGCCATGGCGTCTCTGGCAAGGAACTCCAGCGCCAGCTTGGGGTCACCTACAAGACTGCCTACCGTATGGGTCAGCAAATCCGCATCCTCATGGCGTCGGCAGACATTGACCGGATGCTGGCAGGCCATGTCGAGGCCGATGAAAGCTACATTGGCGGCGTCCGCAGCGGTGGCAAGCGTGGCCGTGGCGCGCCGGGTAAGACTATCGTTGTCGGCATGATTGAACGTGGCGGCGCTATGAAGGCGGTTGTCGCTGGCGACGTTCGCAAGGCAACGCTGCGCCAGATCGTCAATGCCAACGTCGAGACGGGTTCGACCGTTTCGACCGATGAACTGGCATCCTACAACTTACTGACTGGCGACGGTTACACGCACGGCTCGGTGCGCCACGGTGCCAAGGAATACGCTCGCTATGACTACCGGCACGGCGTCACGCACAGCGTCAATTCGGTTGAAGGCTTCTGGCGACTGTTCAAGGACAGCATCCGCTCGACGCACATTCACGTGTCGGCAAAACACATGCAGCGTTACCTTGGCGAGTTCACCTTCCGGGCGAACCACCGGGACCGCGAGAACGCGATGTTTGATCTTCTGGTGGGGGCGCTTTGACGAGGCGGCGGATTGCAGAGTCAAACTCTACGGTTTCGGCTGCGGCAACGCCCGCCGCTTCGGCCTGAGCGATAAAGTCGTCAATTCGATTGGTTCGTAATGCCTCGTTCAGAGTTAACAGCGTAGCCATGTTTCGGCTCCATAATTTGCCTTGTTCCAATAACACGGGATGACTAGTGTGGCCACCACTAAGCGACGCGAAACTGGGGGGAAGACAGCGCTAAGCATGACTGTTCTACGCGCCTTTAGCGTTGACCATGCGTCACGGGTTACGGGCCTGACAAAGTCGCGCCTGACGCGGTGGGACAGCCTTGGATTCTTCTCGCCTGAATATCTGGACGACGATGATCGTGGCAACCCCTATGCGCGTGTCTATTCATACACGGATCTAGTCGGGCTGCGGACGCTTAAGGTTCTCGCGGACGATTATCGTGTTCCCCTTTCCGAGCTGCGCAAGGCTGCGGATATGCTGGCAGCACGTTCGGATACCCCGTGGGCAAACATCCCGCTGGCGGTTCTCAATCGGCAGGTGGTTACGGACATCGACACCTACCCCGTCAATGTCACGGACGGACAAGCGGTGATGAAGCACATTCCCCTACCGTCGATTGCCAGTGAGGTAGCTAGAAACGCTGAGGCACTGCGGCATCGCAGTAGCGACCAGTTCGGGAAAACCGAACAACACCGCTACACTGCTCATAATGCTCTCGTCATTTCCGGCACTCGGATTCCGGTTTCTGCGGTCGAGGAATATATTGAGGCGGGATACGACGCCGCCGGTATCATCTCCGAATATCCAGGACTCGTTGCCAAGGATATTACGACGGTGCGCAGCCGCATGAAGAAGGCTGCCTGACTTCCTCCCAGAAATTGCGGTTCTTCATCGATCACTGCGTTCCGGAATCTGTCTACAATTTCCTTGCAAGTAGGGGGCACATTGTAACCCGATTGAGGGATGCAATTCCGGCAAATTCACCTGACCCAATGGTCGCACATACTGCTGAGCGCGATAAGGCAATTCTCATCAGCCACGATGGTGATTTTAAGAAGATCGCCCCTCGCGTTCCAATAGGTCATCGCACGCGTTTCAGGCGATTGAGCAGAATCCACATGGACTGCAAAAAACCAAGGTCAGCAGAGCGCTTAGCCGCAGCGATAGCCTTGATAGAATTTGAATGGGAGGGCGCCCAACATCGGACTGACCGGCGGTTGCACATGACCATTCAGGAAAGTCTCATAAAAACTCATCGCTAAGTTAACGAACAGCGCCAACTATTTCCCGTGCGTCAAGGGGATAAACGCCATATTTTTTGTCTTAGTATCAGGAGTGATTGGTAGCAACGGCGCGCACAAAAATGCGCTTTTTGTAACGCGCTTGGCGCATAAGTGCCGCATCGCGGACTTTTTAGCGGAGCAGAATTTTTACTCAGTTAAAACGCTTTTTGTCGTGAAAAGTTAGTGCCGTTTTCTTGTTACCGTCTTCGTGGCTATCCGAAATCGAGCCGATTGTCAAAAGTTAAAATGGGCTGCGTCAACTTACGCACCTAAGGCCTCCCATTTTGCCATCGGCGACGGCGTGGTGATCCGCGATTCCGGTGACAGATTCCGGTGACGTTGCGTAATTGAGTTAGCCATCCTCCTGATTGGTACGGAGTCGCTTTTAGGGCGCTCCAAAACAGGAGGATGACCGATGACGATTTATGCA
>JAYVLC010000249.1:0-8903 GCA_043759675.1 Sphingosinicellaceae bacterium | reverse complement strand
GCCCGCAGCGTTCCGTTTGAAGGCGCGATGGCCAAGTCGTGGAATTTGAAGATATTCAAGCACATCCACGCCAAGGTGAACGATGCATCGATGCAATTGGCGGCCGAGCGCGGTGCCTGCCCAGACGCCGCCGAAATGGGGGTGATGGAGCGGTTTAGCTGCAAGATGGCGATTGCCCCGACCGCATCGATCAGCATCATCTGCGGCGGCACCAGCGCCTGTATCGAGCCGATCCCGGCCAATATCTACACCCATAAGACGCTGTCCGGCAGCTTTTCGGTCAAGAATCCCTATCTGGAAAAACTGTTCGTCGAAAAAGCGAAGAACAGCGACGCGGTCTGGAATTCGATCCTTGAACATGCCGGCTCCGTCCAGCATCTGGACTTCCTGTCGAATGACGAGAAAGCCACCTACCGGACCGCGTTCGAGATTGATCAGCGCTGGCTTTTGGAACTCGCCGGTGACCGGACGCCCTATATCGATCAGGCGCAGTCGCTCAATCTCTACATCCCTGCAGATGTCGAGAAATGGGACCTGCTGATGCTGCACTTCCGGGCTTGGGAGCTTGGCATCAAGTCGCTCTATTACCTGCGGTCAAAGTCAGTGCAGCGCGCCGGGTTCGCCGGTGGCGTCGAGGCCGACAACACCAGCGAGCTCAGGGTCGTGGAGTTGGACGACCAGAAATATGACGAATGCCTCGCGTGCCAGTGATGGCCACTGCCCGCCCCCACCCGGATCGTCATTCCCGCGCAGGCGGGAACCCAGTCCGAACAAACAACATGCGAGCCATGGCTCGCGCCATATTGAAAGGTGCTGGGTCCCCGCCTGCGCGGGGATGACGAAAGCAATAGTGATTTACCGAAAGCGACCCTGACATGCCCCTTCTCGAATCCCGCCGTTCCTACAAGCCGTTTGAATACCCTTGGGCGTTCGACTTCTGGAAGCGTCAGCAGCAGATCCACTGGATGCCCGAGGAAGTGCCGTTGGGCGAGGATTGCCGCGACTGGGCGCAGAAGCTGACTGACAATGAGCGCAATCTGCTGACCCAGATTTTCCGCTTCTTCACTCAGGCCGATATCGAGGTGCAGGATTGCTACCACGAGAAATATGGCTCGGTGTTCAAGCCGACCGAGATCAAGATGATGCTGGCGGCGTTCAGCAACATGGAGACGGTGCATATCGCCGCCTACAGCCATTTGCTCGACACCATCGGGATGCCCGAGAGCGAGTACAGCGCCTTCCTCAACTATAAGGAAATGCGCGACAAACATGATTTCATGTCGACCTTTGGTGTCGGCAATGATCAGGACATCGCGCGCACGCTGGCGATGTTCGGCGGCTTTACCGAAGGGCTGCAGCTGTTCGCCAGCTTTGCCATGCTGATGAACTTCCCGCGCTTCAACAAGATGAAGGGCATGGGCCAGATCGTCAGCTGGTCGGTGCGTGATGAAAGCCTGCACTGCGAGGGCATCATCACGCTGTTCCACGCCTTCACCAAGGAACGCGGTTGCCTGACCCGCGCCGTCAAGGACGATATCCGCAGCGTCTGCCACCATGTCGTCAGCCTCGAGGACGCCTTCATCGACCTCGCCTTCGAAATGGGCCCGATCGAGGGCATGACGCCGAAGGAAATCAAGAAATACATCCGCTTCATCGCCGACTGGCGGCTGAACCAGCTTGAATTGCAACCGATCTTCATGATCGACGAACACCCGCTGCCCTGGCTGACCCCGCTGCTGAACGGCGTCGAACATGCCAATTTCTTTGAGCAACGCTCGACCGAATATTCCAAGGCAGCAACGCGGGGGAATTGGCACGAGGTGTGGGACGCGTTTGACAGGCGCAAGGGCGCGAAGGTCGCGAACGACAGCGGGCCGGTGGTTGAGGAAGCTGGCGGGTTATTGGCTGGGGTGGCGGCGGAGTAGGCTAAATGCTCGAACAGTTTCGTATTGCTGATTTTATCGAATGGCACGAGAATAAGACTCTGAATCTCAATCCAGATTTTCAGAGGGGGGAAGTCTGGACCCCACCTGCCAGAATAATGTTGATCGACACTATTTTACGCAATCTTCCAGTACCAAAGATATTCATTCGAACGAAGATAGACAAGACAAAAAGAATATCAATTAAGGAAATTGTTGACGGCCAACAGCGACTTCGTGCGATACTTGATTTTGCAAACGACAAGATTACGCTATCTAGGCAAACAATAGAATTCTCCGGGTTGAGATTTACAACGCTTCCTGAAGAGCTTCAGGACAAATTTTTATCTTACCCTCTCGCGGTAGATCAATTAATAAATGCGAGCGATGCCGTTGTCTTAGATATATTCGCACGACTTAATTCTTATAATGTTAAATTAAATGCTCCAGAACTACGCCATGCAGCATATCAAGGCGACTTTAAAACTGCCGCTCACAATAAGGCCCTGGGATATTTCGATTTTTGGTCATCCATTCGCATATTCACCAATCGTGAAATGGTGCGCATGGAGCATGATGCACTTGTCGCTGAAATGATGGTTTTTATGCTTCAGGGGGTTAGCGACGGTGGTGCCGGGAAAATCGACAAGGCTTACAAAACTTATGATCCGGACGGTAAATTTGATCGGGAGTCGATCGAAAAGAATTTTGATTCGATTATGAAATTTGTTAGCGATGAACTCGCAACGCGGATCGGTGTGTCTGCGATATTTAAACCGCCTCACCTGTTGATGCTGTTTGCGGCTGTCGCTCATTCAATGGTCGGAATTCCGAAGGGTTCACTCGATATACTGCCGGATCGAAAGCCAGTGAGTGCGGATATCAATCTCGCGGCTGATCGCTTGTGGGAGTTGGGTGCGATTATAAGTTCCAGCGAGGAACCTGAAACTCACAAAGATTTTTGGCGAGCGTCACGGGCGACGACGCAAAGAGTCGCGTCCAGAAAGCTCCGATTTCAGCCTATCTATGATGCTATTACGGCGTAGAGCTCGATGGTTGAGCTAGGACGTATGGCGAAGCGCTTCGCTAAGAGGTCCGAGGCAATCCGCCTGGCATACACCAATAATGGTTTGCAAAATGTCGAAGTAAAAAAATACTCCGTGGTTCGATTGCTAGATGTGTGGGCTAGCTTTTGTCGGGATTTGATCCTGATTTCGTCGGCTGGACGCTGTAGGACCCGTTCAGGTCGCATCATTCTTAAAACCACACTCGGGTCTATCGAGAATGCGTCTAGGGTTGCGAGAACTAATTTGCGTGGAAAAATTGGCAATGAACCTCGATGGCATGATGCAACTGTCGCCCTCGGGGTTGTGCAAAGCCTCAGGCCGGTGAACTCTGCTGAAATTTGCGCAGCAATTGGTGCGGTTGGTTCCCCGGCCGACGCGGTGCGGATCGTTCGGAACCATTTTGCGCACGAGAGCAGCAAAGACTGTTGGGCCAAGTTTGCTGATGGCGCTTGGCCAAATGGCAGAAAGGCTCAGAGCATTTGGGAGTATCTGGAAGAGCCAGAGATTGGTGGCCGTCGACGTATCGATCAGTGGATTGATGACTTACAAAATATTGCCGTTGCCGCTGTAAATTGATAGAATATCGTGTCCAAAATTTCCGATGACGTAAATCAACAATGCGCCTTTAAGCTGAAGAATTTGCAGCTATGTCGAATGTGAGGCGATGCTGTGAATGAAACCACCAATGCAGACCGCGCTGGCTGTGCTCTGACTGCGCTTGAAATTTTTGTAGAGCAGACGCGGGTCGATGCAGCCAGGGATGCGATTGCGGATTTGATCGCGAACCTACTGCATCTGGCGCGAGGGCGGGGGTTGGACACGGATCGACTGCTGGCGAATGCCGCAGCGGTCATGGCCGAGGAACTCGCTGAGGACGAAGAGGGCGACATGCAGGCGGTGCAGCGGCGGTTCCGGACATTGTTGCCGCTGGACGCGTAAGTCCTAAGCCCTCTCCCGGCAGGGGAGGGCCATGGCGGCTGGCCACATCACATGAAGCGGTGGAATCGACATCACCGCACCCATTCGAGTCCACGCTACCCAAATGCCGCCTCAACATTGGCTGCGCCGTGCATCACGCGGGCGATGATCACATCGTCCTGCTCCACATAATAAAAGATGACATGGCTGCGGTGGGTGCGCGACCGCAAGTGCGGCGCGATGTCTTCGCGGGGACGGCCAGCATGCGGGTGGTCGGCAAGCAACGACCCGCTTGATGCGAAACTCGCCAAATATTCGACCGCCGCGTCATGGTCCCAGCATTCGGTGCCAAAGGCTGCGATGTCGAGCAGGTCGATATCGGCCTCGGGCGACAGGCGCACCTTAGCCATGCGCGCGGCGCTTTGCCTTCCCGGCACGCACATCGGCAAGGACATCGTCAAAGGTTCGGTTGCTCACGCCGCTTTCGATGCCCTTGCGGACTTCGAGGCGCAGCGATGCGAGTTTGGCTTCATGGTCCTTCTGCTGACGGAGCAATGCGCGCACATAGTCGCTGACACTCGCATAGTCGCTATCGGTGACCTTGGTTTCAACCCATTCGCGCAACGCGTCGGGGAGTGAGACATTCATTGTTGCCATCCGGCACCTCCGCTGTGGAAAATCGGGCCAATGGCAAAGATTGTCAAGATCGCGGGTCAGCCCGTCGCCGATCACCGCGATTTGGTGACAGGATCGCGGCGGGTGATAGAAGGGGACATGGCTGTGATAGAGACGATTGCTGCGCTGGAAGCGCTTTATCCCGACGCGCCGGTGTCGGCAGCGACGGTCAAGGTGGCTGACCGGGTTACCGATGATTACGCCCGACTGATTGCCGCGTCGCCCTTTGCGGCGCTGGCGACGGTCGGGCCGGAGGGGCTGGATTGTTCGCCGCGCGGCGATCTGGCCGGGTTTGTCCGGGTGGCAGACGACGGCGCGACGCTGCTGCTGCCCGACCGGCGCGGCAACAACCGGATCGATTCGCTGCGCAATATCGTCCGTGACTCCCGGGTGGCGCTGCTGTTCCTGATCCCCGGCTCGGGCACCACGCTGCGGGTCAATGGCCTAGCGGTGATTTCGGCGGAGGCCGCGTTGCTCGATAGCTTCACGCACGAAGGCGGACGCCCGCGAAGTGTCACGGTGCTGACGGTTGACGAAATTTATTTCCAATGCGCCCGCGCCATCGTCCGCTCTGGCTTGTGGGACCCGGCGCGCCATGTCGATCCGGCGCGCCTGCCGACGCCGGGGCAGATGCTGGCCGGCATGACGGCGGGTGAGGTCGGCGGGGACCCCTATGACCGCGCCTGGCCTGACCGCGCCGCCAAAACGCTGTGGTGAGCGCTATTTGACGGGAGTTTTAAGTGTCGTCCCGTTCAGCGGCGCAGACGTCTGTCGAACCACCGTATTGAGGTTGACGAGATTGATCTGCGCCGACCGACTTCCCAGCTGTGCCCCCTTGGTAAGATATTTGTTGGCTTCGGTCGGTTTGCCCTGAACACCATAGAAATACCCAAGGTTGCTGTTGAGTTTTGCCTGTGATGCTGTGGTGAGCTTTGCCGAGTGGCTCAATCCGAGCTTCCAGACCTGTTCTGCGCGAATGTTATCGCCAACCGAAAAATACACGGTCCCAAGGGTGTTGTAGATCGTAAACTCATCAATCTTCCTAGCTTCCCGGACACGCCTTGCCCGCTCCAGCCAGCTGATGGCCATCTGGTAGTTGGCCGTGCGGGAGGGCTCCTGAACTGCCTCTGCGCGTGCGATAAACACCAAACCCAGATTGTACAGGGCGAGATAATCATCAGGGTTCACTACAATCGCGGCTCGAAGCTTGGCTTCCGCGACGGGCAGGTTTCCGGAGAGCCGGGCCGATCGACCCTGTTGATAGGGGGTGAGCTGTGCTGTTGCGACCGTGGTTGCTAGCAGCAGGGCCATCGCGACAATTGGTTTGATCATGTCAATTCACCTGCGGGTCAAGGTCGGCAAGGCTGGGCTGTCCCGTTACCGGGGCAACTCCCGCGTCGACCGGCGCGAGGTCAGCAGGCGTCGCGGCACGGGTGGCAAAGCCGCTGGCTTGGCTCACCCGCCAGTTGATATAGGGATCATAGTCGACGTGGATCGACACGTCCTTGCCCGCTTCGCGCGGCGCGTGAATGAAGCCCGACAGCTGCGATAGACTCAATGCCTTGTCCCCCATCCTGACTTCGGGTGCGTAGCGGGCGTCGGTTACGTCATGGAGTGATGGCAGCAGGACGAGTGTCACAGTGCGCTCGCCCCGGTCGTAAAACAGGAATGCCCCCATCGCCATTGCCAGCCCGAAGGCGGAGAAGGCCATTACGCCGAACAGCAACGGCTTGGCGGCCCGCATTTTGGCGGCATTTCCCTCGCCGATCAGCGCATAGAGTTTCCAGACGTTGACACCGAGGACAACGATGCTGATCAGCGCCAGCGCTCCAAGCGGCCCGTAGTCGAGCCAGGGACCGGGGTTTGGAAGAAGCTCTGCTGTTTGCATCATGACACGGCCGTCCTAGGTCACAGTGGTTGCGCAAGCCTGTCCATGATCCATCATGAATCACGTTGGCGTCAACTCATCCTGCCATAGGATACTTGAACTTGGGCGTGTCGCAGGTCACGGTCATGCATGGCTTTTGATCCTGACGATATAGCCGCCATCCTGATCGGTGCGGCGCGCAGCGGGGTGGCGCTGACCTATGCCGAGGTGCTTGGTGCGCTCGGCCATCATTTCTCCCGGCCCAAAATGCGGCAATTGTGCAAGGTGCTGGACGCGGTGGACGATGCGCAGCGCGGGCACGGCGCACCGGCGCTGGCGGTGCTGGTGGTGCGCCAGTCTGACGGACTGCCGGGGCAGGGCTGGTGGGTCGGGGGCGGCCCGGTGCGCGACGGTTACACCGGACCGTGGGAAGGCCCAGACGCCCGCGCCTATGTCAGCCGGTTGCAGGTGGAGGTGTTCGCCTGGTGGAAGCGGCGATAGCTCAGCCACCGTTTTTGCGGATGAAGCTCTCCACCACCGGCGCAATCTGGTTACGCCATTTGCTGCCGTTGAAAATGCCGTAATGACCGGCCCCCGCCGCCATATAATAGGCCTTCTTCGCATCGGGCAGGCTGGTCGCGATATCGAGTGCCGCCTTGGTCTGGCCGAGGCCTGAAATATCGTCCCGCTCCCCCTCGATTGCCAGCAGCGCCACCTTGGTAATCGCCCTCGGATCAACGGGCACGCCCCGGTGCGTCATCTCTCCCTTTGGCAGCAGATGGTTCTGAAACACCGTCGAGATGGTCTGCAGATAATATTCCGCCGTCATGTCACAGACCGAGCGGTATTCATCATAAAATTCCTTGGTCGCATCGGCGCTGGCATCGTCCCCTGCGACCAGATGTTTGAACATTTCCCAGTGGCTGGTCATGTGGTTGCCAAGGTTCATCGACATGAACCCGGTCAATTGCAAAAAACCCGGATAGACCTTGCGGCCATGCCCGGCATAAATCGCCGGAACCGTCGCGATGACATTCTGTTCAAACCACGCGAACGGTCGCTTGGTCGCGAGCGTGTTGACCGATGTCGGGGCTTTCCGGGTGTCGACCGGGCCGCCCATCATCGTCAGTGTCGCGGGAAGGGCGGGGTGATCCGCTGCCGACATCAGTGCGACGGCGGCATAGGCCGGAACGGAGGGCTGGCAGACAGCCAGCATGTGCGCGCCGGGGCCGACATGCTCAAGGAATTCCACCAGATAGTCGACATAATCATCAAGGTCGAAACGGCCGTCTTCGGTCGGGGCATATTTCGCGTCGCGCCAGTCGGTGATCCAGACGTCGTGCGATGGCAGCAGTCGCTCGACCGTCCCGCGCAGCAGGGTCGCAAAATGCCCGGACATCGGCGCGACGATCAGGACACGGGGATCACCGTCAGTGACACCGTCGCGGACGAAATGCTTCAACTGACCAAATGGTTTCCGGCACTCGATGGCTTCGGTGACCGTGACGGTCTTGCCGTTGATCTGCGTCGTCTTGAGCCCGAATTCCGGCTTGCCGCGCGGCGCTGCGGCATGGGCAAAAACATCCAGCGCCGCGCCCGCCATCTCGCCGATGCCCAGATAGCTCATCGGGTTGGCGGGATTGTTCAGCCAACTGGCCCCAAGGCTGGCGGCAGCACCGGCCCCGGCCAACCACGAGCGCTGGAATTCGTAAGTGTTGTACAACATGCGTCGGGGCTCACTTTTTTGTTGCAGAGCAGCGTAAAGGCAATTGCGCGATTGTCCATTCCAATAGGTGTATCATGGTCTAATACGCCCGGTAGGCAATGGGGTTGCATACTGCACTGCAGCATTGTCGCGGAGAAAGCCATGGCAAGCCTGCACGGAAAAATCGCAGCGATCACCGGATCAACCAGCGGTATCGGCCTTGGTATCGCCGAAGCACTGGCAGCTGAGGGTGCTGACATCGCGCTGAACGGCTTTGGTGATCCGGCAGCCATCGCGGCGACTCGTGACTGGCTGGCAGCAGCGCATGGCGTCAGGGTCATCCACCTTGGGTCGGACATGTCGACTGGTGTCGGGGCAGCGAGCTTTGTCACGGATACCATCGCGCAACTTGGCAAGCTCGACATCCTCGTCAACAATGCCGGGATCCAGCATGTTGCACCCGTTGAGGATTTCCCACCGGAGAAATGGGACGCGCTGATTGCCATCTGTCTGTCGGCGACCTTTCACACCACCCGGGCTGCCGTGCCCGTGATGAAAGCCGCCAACTGGGGTCGCATCGTCAACATCGCCTCGGCCCACGGTCTCGTCGCGTCCCCCTTCAAATCCGCCTATGTCGCGGCCAAGCACGGGGTCGTCGGCTTCAGCAAGTCGGTGGCGCTGGAGCTGGCGGAAACGGGCATCACCTGCAACGCGGTCTGCCCCGGCTACGTCCGTACTGCGCTGGTCGA
>JAYVLC010000248.1:0-8731 GCA_043759675.1 Sphingosinicellaceae bacterium | reverse complement strand
GGGGAGCCGGACGGCCCGCCGGCGCGCTTTGGGTTGTCGATGGTTGATTTCGTGACCGGGACCATCATGTCGATCGGGTTGCTGGCAGCGCTCGTTGATGCCCAGCGCAGCGGTATCGGGCGCGACATTGACGTCGACCTGTTATCTGCTGCGGTGCATCAGACCAGTTACCCGGCGCTCTGGTATATGAATGAAGGCGATGTAACTCAACGCGCGCCGCGCTCGGCGCACCCATCGGCGACGCCCAGCCAGATGTTCAAATCGGCCGATGGCTGGATGTTCGTGATGGCGCAGATACCCAAATTCTGGCCAATCCTGATCGAACGGATTGGCCGGAGCGATCTGGGCGAGGATGCCCGGTTTGCGACCCAGGATGCACGGCTGGCGAACCGGGACGTACTGACCGAAGCACTCGATGCGGTTTTTGTCACTCAGCCGACAGCGCACTGGCTCCGGCTTCTGGAAGGTACCGTTCCGGTCGCCCCGGTGTTTGACCTTGACCAAGCGATGGACAATCCTTGGCTTGAAACCATCGGGATGATCGACACGGTTGACCATCCCGACCGCGACGGCCTGCGGGTGCTCGCCAACCCGATCAAGCTGGATGGCCAGCGCCTGCCCAATCGGGCCGGGCCGCTGCTCGGTGCAGACAGTGACGCCATATTGGCCGAAATCGGCTATGACGCTGACGAGGTTATCCAACTCAAAACGTCGGGTGTGGTCTGAAGTCGATGGGAAAGCTGTCCGGCATCAAGGTGGTTGACCTCTCGCTGTTTCTGCCGGGGCCGATGCTGACGATGATGATGGCCGATCAAGGGGCGGAGGTCATTAAGATCGAGCCTGCCGCCGGGGACCCGGCCCGGCATCAACTCCCCGATGAAGCCGGTCAGTCGGTCTGGTTTCGCGCGCTCAATCGCGGCAAGTCCAGCCGGGTGCTCGACCTGAAGTCCGACGCCGGAAAGGCGGCGCTGTGGGCCCTAATCGACACCGCAGACGTGTTTGTCGAAGGGTTCCGTCCCGGTGTCATGGCGCGGCTCGGCTTTGACTATGCCGCCGTCTCGGCCCGCAATCCCCGGATTATATATTGCTCAATCAGCGCATTCGGTCAGACCGGGGCACTCGCCCACCACCCGGCGCACGACATGGCGGTCCAGGCAATGGCCGGGTTCTTGTCGGTGAACGACGGCCCGCCGTTTGGGGATTTTGGTGGCACGCCGGTGGTGCCGGGTGCCCCGTCGGCTGACATGGCCGCCGGTCTGACCGCGCTGTCAGCGGTGTTGATGGCGCTTGTTGGTCGGGCCAACAGCGGCGTCGGGGACTATATCGACTGCGCGATGTTCGACAGCCTGCTGCCCTGGTGCGCCCACACCGCTGGCGGTGCGATTGCTGGTGGCCCATCCCCGCGCTCCTCCCGCCAACGATCGCTCGGCGGAGCAGCCTTCTACAATGTCTATGCTTGTGCCGACGGGCGGCATGTCACCTTGGGCGGGCGGGAGATCAAATTCGTTGAAAATCTGCTGACCGCGCTGGATCGCGCCGACCTCATTCCGCTCGGTAGCAAACCAGCCGGGGAACAGGCCGAGCTGATCGCCTTTCTCCAACAGACGTTTGCGACCAGAACCCGCGATGCCTGGGTCGAATGGTTTGCCGACAAGGACGTCGCCTTTGCGCCGGTTCTCGACTTTCGAGAAGCCCTCGACCAGCCGCACATTGCCGAGCGCGGATTGATCACCGACGTTGCTGGCGCGCACCACATGGCTCCGGCGATCCGCTTTGCCTCAGAGCCCGACTGGACCCCGAAACCGGCACCGGACCTCGGGGCGGATGGATAGCCCGCTACCCCTCGACCTCGATATGCATCGAGTAGGCGAACCGGTCGCCAGGGTGGTAGTTGGCCGAAATCTCCAATGTGCGGCCATCGGCGTCGATGTAGCAGCGCAGGATTCGCAAACACGGCGACCGGCGGGGTATTCCCAGAGCAGCCGCGACTTCAGCGCTGGCGGGCGTTGCCTGAATGTCCTGGGTCACACGAACGATTTTGACCTTCGCCAACCGTTCGATCTGTCGGAAAATTGTCGGCTCGTTGGGCTGGATCCGGTCAACCACATGGCTCAGGCACTCGTGGACATAGGCCTCGACCAGCGCGATGGCCTGACTGGTATCGGGCGGTGTCCTGACACCCTTGAAGCGGCTCCATTGCCCTCCCGCCACAATCCCCAATTGCTCGGCCAGATGTTTTGGCAAGCCGCCGGACCCACCCGGCGTGAAATGAAAGCGCGTGTCCTTGGCGTATTGCAAAATTTCGCCAAAATTCGACAGTGGCTGATGCAGCGCGCCACCGCGCGCCGTCGCCGGCTGGATGACGGTTCCCGACCCGCGCTTGCGCTGGATCAGGCCTTCCGATTGCAGGCAGCGCAGCGCCTCGCGCACCGTGAAGCGACTGACCCCGTACCGCCCGCACAATTGGCTCTCGGTTGGGAACGCGTCGACCGCAATGGCTCCGCGCAAAATTTCGTCGCGCAGCTCGTCAGCGAGTTGCTGATAGCGCGGTTTTTTGGCCCCGGCATCGGTGGTCGCGCGTGTCGCCAAAATAACAGCCCTTATGTCAGTTGGTCAGCATGACCGATCATAGCGTGATCGAACAGGTTGCACAGCATTGTCTTCGCCCCGTCGATGATGCGGCCAGAACCCGTGCGCGCCGGCACTTGCTCGACTGGCTCGCCTGTGTCGCAGGCGCACGGCAAACCGCGGTCGCGGGCGTTGTGAAGGTGGCTGAGCCAGACATCCACGTCCGCGCCGCCTTCCTTGGCAATTTGCTCGAGATGGATGATATCGAACGCTGCGCGCTTTTGCACCCCGGACCGGTTATCTGGCCTGCGGCGCTTGCCGCAGCGCGGTCGGCGCGCTCCACCATGGACCAGATGCTCGACGGTGCGGTGCGCGGCTATGAAGCGATGATCGCCATCGGCGCAACCTTTGATGCGCACCACTACGCCCAGTATCATAACACCTCGACGGCCGGTGGGTTTGGTGCCGCCGCTGCTGCTGCCTCGATCTTTGGCAGTGACCGCAACGCCATGGTCTGGGCGCTGGGCAATGCCGGGTCGGTCGCCGGGGGGCTGTGGCATATGCGGCATGATGATGTGATGACCAAGCAGTTCCACGTCGCCCACGCGGTGCAGACCGGTCTGCGGGTGGCGTGGTTGGCCCAGCATGGCTTTACCGGCCCGCGCGCCGTTCTGGAGGGATCGCAGGGCCTAAATTCTGCGACCATGGCATGTCCAAAGCCATTGGTTCTGACGAGCGCCTGGGCGATGACCCGCGTCAGCTTCAAGCCGTGGGCCGCCTGTCGCCACGCGCATCCGGTCATTGATTGCGCTCTGGAATTGCGCCGTAGCGGGCAGTTGACCGGGCCGTTCCGGGTTGAGACGTACCGCGACGCGATCGTGTTTTGCGACCGGCCCAATCCAACGACCGAGGCCGACGCGAAATTCTCGCTGCAACACGCGATTGCCGTGATTGGGGACGGACGGAACGCAGACCCGGCCGATTTCACCCCTGGGGCCATTGCGGCGCTTGCGCCGCTCCGGGCACAGGTCAGCATATCGGAGGCTGCCGACATTACCGCCCGCTATCCGGCCCATTTTGGGGCGCGGGTGCTCAGCAGTTGCGGCAGCATTGAACGCGTTGATACGCTCGGTGATCCGGAGCGGCCACTGGATCAGGACGGCCTGATTGCCAAGGCCCGGACGCTGGTGCGGTGGGGCGGTTTGCCTGATGCCGAGGCAGACCGGATGATCACGCTGGCGCTAACCGCCGACGACCCCGCTTTGATCAGCGGAATGCTCGGAGATTGGCTGTGACGGCGACCACCGCGTTGCTTGATTTTGCCTCGGCGCAGCACGCGCTTCCCGACGCAGCACGCGCCGATGCGATCCGTCTGCTCGGTGATACGCTGGCGGTTGGTGCGGCTGGATCGACTGCGCCGGGTTCGTCAGGAGTTCTCGCCACGGCTCATGCGTTCGGTTCGGGGTCCGATGCCCGCCTGCTCGGTCGCTCCGGTCGCCTGCCCGCGCCATCGGCGGCTTATGTCAACGGCTTCCACATTCATTGTCTCGAATGGGATGCCGTCCACGAACCGGCGGTTGTCCATGCCCTGTCTGTGGTCACCGCGGCGCTGCATGCCGCAATTGACCGGCGCGGCGGTTGCGACCCGGAAGTGGCGATCACGGCGCTGGCGGTCGGAGTCGATATTGCCAGCGGTCTTGGGATCGCCACCGACTCTGCGCTGCGCTTCTTTCGCCCCGCAACCGCCGGCCTCATCGGGGCTGCTCTCGCCGTCGCCCGGATCGAGGGGCTATCCCGTGAACAATTCAAGGACGTACTCGGCCTTGCCTATTCCCACTGCGCCGGAACCATGCAGGCGCATGTCGAGGGGTCAATCACCCTGCCATTGCAGATCGCCAATGCGGCGCGCGCAGCGGTGCAGGTCGTTGATCTTGTCAGGCACGGCCTTACCGGCCCGCACAATGCGCTCGAAGGCCCTTTTGGCTACTTCGCCTTAATCGATTCCGGTGACCTGTCCCGCTACACCAAAGACCTCGGCACGGTCTGGCGGATCAGCGAAATCAGCACAAAGCCCTATCCGTCCGGTCGTGCCAGCCACGGGCTGCTCGGTGCGCTGGCCGACCTGAAGTGCGGCCCAGAGCAAATCGAGCGCCTTGACCTGGCTGCCCCGCCGCTCATTCACCGCCTCGTCGGTCGGCGATTCCGCAGCGACATGACTCCGGCTTATGCGCGCCTCTGTCTGCCCTTGCTCGGGGCGTTGATGCTGACCGACAAGCGTATTGATCCCCGCCGCTTCACGCCCGACACGTTCACCGATCCGGTGATCGCCACGCTTGCGGCCCGGCTGCATCTTGCGGTTGACGGCAATCCGGACCCGAATGCTCTCGGCCCGCAGCGACTGAGCGTTATGCTTAAGGACGGCCAGACCATCGATCACCAAATCCCGCACACCCGTGGCAGCCCCGATGCCCCGATGAGTCCGGCACAGGCCAGCGACAAGATTGCGCTGGCGCGGTCGCTTGCCGCCGATCTGCCCGACCCCCGCGTATTTGACGACCCTCTCGCCTATTTCACGGAGCCACAATGAGTTTCCCGACCTATTTCGAAAGCTTCGATGCAAAGCAAATGCTGGCTGATTATCCGGTCGGTACCAATTTCACCGCCCGCTATGTCGGTATGAGCCGCGACGAGCTGTTCGCGTTGCAGAATGTCCGCTTTCTGAAATTGATACAGCGCGGCTGGCAGGTCCCCTTCTATCAACGCCTCTGGGGGGCGCAGGGTCTTCAGCCCGGCGATATCCGCAGTCTTGCCGACATCACCAAATTGCCGGTCTATGACAAAACCGATTTGATGGCCTCCATCGCCGCATTCCCGCCTTATGGCGACTTCGGCGGGGTTGGTGGCGCTGACCGCCCGCCAGTTATCTTTCACACCACCAGCGGCACCACCGGTCGCCCGCAGGCACTGCTGTTTGGTCCCAAAGGGCGGGAGATCACCAATTTGCTGGTGGGCCGGATGTACCGGTGGATGGGGCTTCAGCCCAGCGACGTCGTCCAGTCGGTCTACGGTCACGGTATGATCAACGGCGGTCACTATATCCGCGAATCCGTCACCCATTTCACCAATTCGATCTTCCTGTCGGCTGGCACCGGGATCGAGACGCGCTCAATCAACCAGGTCAATTTGATGGCCGATTTCGGGGTGACGGTGATGGTCGGCTTCGTCGACTATATCCGCAAACTTGCCGAGGTCGCCGAAGCCGAAAAGATGTTCGACCGGATCAACCTCAAAATGATCATCGGTCATCTTGGGACGGAGGACCGGTCGGCGACCGAGGCCGCGTGGCACGGGGCCAAGGCCTATGACTGGTACGGCGTCGGCGACACCGGCTCGATAGCTGGCGAGGGACCCGAGCGCGACGGGCTGTACGTCTGGGAAGACGCCCAATATCTCGAACTGCTCGACATCGAGTCCAGAGCTGCCGTGGCACCGGGTGAGACTGGCGACATGGTGGTGACCTGCCTGTTCAAGGACGATATCGCCCCGTGCATCCGCTTCAATACCCACGATATCAGCCACGAACTTATCGGCACCAACGCCACCGGCATGGTGTTCAAGCGCATTGCAGGGTTCAAGGGCCGCAGCGACAACATGGTCAAACTGCGTGGCATCAACCTGTTCCCGCATGCCATTGCAGCCTTGATCGAAAACCGGGCGGACCTGACCGGGGAATATGTCTGTGTCCTCACCCGCGACGGTGCCACACAACGTGATGACATGACGGTCACGCTGGAAAGTCGAGGCGGCACCGATACTGCGCAGCTGGCGGCCCTGCTGCGGCAGGGGCTGGGCGTCGATGTCGCAGTTCAGCTGGTCGGTCCGGGGGGAACCGCTGCCCTGACCCAGATCGAGATTCGCCAGAAACCAACCCGACTGATCGATGAGAGGGGGCTATGATAGACTTCGCCGCCCTGCGCGCTGCCAATGCACCGCTCAACGCCTTTGTCGATTTCGACGAAGCCGCGTCGCAACCAACGCATGGCACCCTCGCTGGCCTCACTGTTGGCGTCAAATCGAACATCATGGTCAAGGGCTTGCCATGGACCGGCGGCATGGGCCTGTACCGCGATCGCATCGCAGATCGGGATGCCCGCGTCGTGCAATTGCTGCGCAGCAATGGTGCAGCAATCATCGGCAGCATCAACATGCACGAAGCCGCGCTGGGGGCGACCACCGACAATGCTTTCTTTGGCCGCACGCACAATCCGCATCGCATCGGCCATACCCCTGGCGGTTCATCAGGGGGCAGCGGCGCAGCTGTCGCAGCGGGGCTGTGCGACATCGCCCTTGGCACTGACACGCTGGGGTCGGTCCGCATCCCGGCGGCCTATTGCGGCGTTTACGGCCTCAAGCCCACCGCCGGCGCGGTCAGCAGTGACGGGCTCGCGTTTCTCGATCCGTTGCTCGACACAATTGGGCCGCTGGCGACCTCGCTCGATCATATCGAAGTGGCGTGGCGCGCAATGGTCGAGTGGGCGGGCGAGGGCGGTGCTTTCCGTCATATGCTGCTGCTCGACGACCTTGGCGAGGTCGACGTCGAACCGGCGGTGCGTGTGGCCTATGACCGGGCTCTCCGCGCCGTACCGCTCACCAGCGTCCAGTTCGCGTTGCCGCACAGCCCGACCGACATTGTCTGGGCGGGCCTCGCCAGCGCCGGACGCTGGCTGATCAACGATCTTGGCGATGCCTATCGCCCCGACAATCCTGGGCTGTCGAAGGAGCTTAAATATCTGCTCGGCCTGTGCGCCGTCGCTCCCGAGCGCCCCGACATTCTGATGCGCATCCGTACCGAGCTCACCGCTGCGCTTGGTACGGCAGGGGTGTTGCTGCTTCCCACCGCGCCGCAAACCGCATTCAGCCACGACCAGCAGGCGCCCGCCAGCCAGGCCGCCTTTACCGCTTTCGCGAATATCGCGGGCCTCCCCGCAATCGCGATCCCGGCGGGCTTCAGCGACGACGGCCTGCCGGTCAGCGTTCAGTTGATCGGCCCGGCGGGCAGCGAGCTGCGCCTGATCGCGTTGGCGCGCACCATCGACGGCGAGCTAAACGCCTACCGCCGTCCGGCAAAATTTGGATATTGAGGGAAACGGGAGGAAATCCATGCGCATCATCGTATTGTTCAATCTGAAGCCGGGGGTGGATATCGCTGCCTATGAAGCATGGGCGAAAACGGCGGATATTCCGGGCGTCAACGCACTTGGCTCGGTGGACAAGTTCACCACGCACCGCGCCACCGGCCTGTTCGGATCCGACGCGGCATCGCCCTACCAATATATCGAAGTGATCGACATCAAGGGCATGGACGAATTCGTCGCCGATATCTCGACCGCGGCATTCCAGGCGGCCGCTGCGCCGTTCCAGGGCTTTGCCGACAATCCGCAATTCATTCTCACCGAAGACCTGTGATGCGGTTTGCGGGCAAGACCATCATCGTCACGGGCTCGGGCAAGCAAAAGGGGCTGGGGCAGGGCATCCTTCAGCGCTTTGCCGATGAGGGTGCCAATTGCGTCGTGTCGGACCTTGTCATTGACGCAGAGGCCGATGCCGTCTCGGACGAGTTGCGCGCACGCGGGGCCAAGGTCGCCGCGATTGCCTGCGATGTCTCCGACGCTGCGCAGTGTCAGTCGCTTGTCGCGCAGGCGATAGCAGCGTTCGGCGGCGTTGATGTCTTCGTCAACAATGCCGGTATCGGCTTCATGATGAAACCGATGCTGGAGGTTGATCCCAAGGACTGGGCAACGGTGATCGGTGTGAACCTGTCAGGGGCGTTTTACTGTACCCAGGCGGCGGGCCGGGCGATGGTTGCGGCGG
Source organism: Sphingosinicellaceae bacterium (assembly GCA_043759675.1). Classification (GTDB taxonomy): domain Bacteria; phylum Pseudomonadota; class Alphaproteobacteria; order Sphingomonadales; family Sphingomonadaceae; genus JADCGM01. Next base: position 292 of record JAYVLC010000248.1, on the reverse strand, counting down.
GCAACGGCGGGCGGATCATCAATATCGCCTCGCAGGCCGCCAAGACCGGCTTTCCGCATCTGCCGGCCTATGTCAGCTCGAAACATGGCATGATCGGCCTGACCCGCGCGACCGCCCTTGAATTGGGCGCGCACGGCATCACCGTGAATGCGGTCTGCCCGAACCATGTCACCACCGGGCTGGGTGCGATGCAGAATGCGTATTTTTCCAAATTGCTCGGGTTCAAGGACGTTGCGGCCTACATGGCGAACATGGCTGCGAAGAACCCGATGGGTCGCCCCGGCTTGCCATC
>JAYVLC010000247.1:0-2257 GCA_043759675.1 Sphingosinicellaceae bacterium | reverse complement strand
ACCGGGTCCTGATGGGTTGTTGCATGACTGGTCTCGAAACAGCCGCCCTGATCGATGGCGATATCAACGAGCACGGTACCGCGCTTCATCAGCTTCAGCATATCGCGGGTGACAAGCTTTGGTGCCGCCGCGCCGGGAATGAGGACTGCACCGATCACCAGATGGGCGCGCGCAATCGCGGCCTCAATCGCGGCCTTTGACGAAAAGGCGGTCTTGACCCGGCCTTCGAACATCCCGTCGATTTCAGCGAGTCGCGCGGCCGAGATGTCATAGATCGTCACGTCGGCGCGCAGCCCAATTGCCATTTGGGCTGCGTTGATACCAGAGACGCCGCCACCGAGGATCGCAACTCGCCCAGGGGCGACGCCCGGCACGCCGCCAAGAAGGATGCCACGACCGCCCTGCTCCTTCTCAAGATAGTGCGCGCCGACCTGCACCGACATCCGGCCAGCCACTTCCGACATCGGACGCAGCAACGGCAGTCCGCCGCGCGAATCCGTGACGGTCTCATAGGCGATGCAGGTCGCGCCAGATTTGATCAGGGCGTCTGCCTGTGGCCGATCGGCGGCAAGGTGGAGATAGGTGAACAGCGTATGATGAGGACGCAACCAGGCGCATTCCTGTAGCTGGGGTTCCTTGACTTTCACGATCATGTCAGCGGCGCCAAACACGTCCTGCGGCGTTGCGACGATGCGCGCCCCAGCCTCGACATAATCCGAATCCTCGAAGTCGATACCAAGGCCTGCCCCGGTTTCGACGATCACTTCATGGCCATGTGCCGTCAATTCAGCCACCGACGGCGGCGTCAGCCCGACCCGATATTCATGAACCTTGATCTCTTTTGGGATGCCGACACGCATTATCATACTCCGGGTTGGAAAGTTGCGCGGGCCTATAACATCCTGTCGCGGCCTTGTCCCCCTGTTGCAGCACCCGAGGGCCTATGCTAACGCCGCGCGCCGCTGTCGCGACGCTTGGTACTCTCTTTGGACTGCACCTGTTTTCCGCCCTGGTCGGACGAGCGCTCACATCCCATGAACACCGCAGCAGAAATCGCCATCGGGCCAAGCGCACGGGAGAAGGCTGTCGGCCATCCGCCGCGCGGCGGCTTTGCCAAGCTGGCGGTCGGGGCGATCGGGATTGTGTTCGGCGATATCGGCACATCGCCCCTCTATGCATTCCGCGAAACCTTCGCGGGACATCACCCGCTCCCGATTGATGCGCCGCATGTGTTCGGCGTTTTGTCGTTGATTTTCTGGTCGATGATGATCGTTGTCACGGTCAAATATGTCGCGATCATCATGCGCGCCGACAACCGCGGTGAAGGCGGAAGCCTAGCTCTGCTGGCCCTGATCTCGCGTTCGGGTGCCGGCACACGCTGGACGGCTGGAATCGTCATGCTTGGTGTGTTTGCGACGGCGCTATTCTATGGCGACTCGATGATTACCCCTGCGATGTCAGTATTGTCTGCCGTCGAGGGTTTGACGGTCGTTCAGCCGGCCTTTGGCCCCATGGTTGTGCCGATCGCCGTGGTCATCCTGATTGCGCTGTTCATGATCCAATCGCGCGGAACGGCGTTGGTCGGCGCAATGTTTGGACCAGTGATGGTCCTCTATTTCATTGTCCTTGCCGCGCTTGGCGTCGTCAATATTGCGGCCAATCCGGGGATATTTGGGGCGTTGAACCCAATTTATGCGGTCCGGTTCTTCGCCCTGGACAGCATGACTGCCTTCCTGGCGCTTGGGTCTGTCGTGTTGGCGGTGACCGGCGCGGAGGCGCTTTATGCTGACATGGGCCATTTCGGTCGCAAGCCGATTGGTGCGGCCTGGATTTTCTTCGTCGTACCAGCCCTGGTTATCAACTATTTTGGTCAGGGTGCGATGATGCTTGGCCTGCAACCGGCGGCGCAGGCCGTGGTGATCCAGAATCCGTTCTTCTTCCTCGCCCCGGAAATTTTGCGGCTTCCCCTGGTCATCCTGGCAACGATGGCGACGGTTATCGCCAGTCAGGCCGTGATTTCCGGTGCGTTCTCGGTCACCCAGCAAGCCATCCAGCTCGGCTTCATGCCGCGCCTGCGAATCCAGCACACCAGCGCTTCAACCGCGGGGCAGATTTATATTCCGGCGGTCAACTGGGCGTTGATGATCATGGTCATCCTGCTGGTTCTGACCTTCCGCGATTCCTCAAACCTTGCGGCTGCCTATGGCATCGCCGTGTCGGGGGCGATGCTCATCGACACCTGCCTGCTGGCGGTCGT
>JAYVLC010000246.1:0-1829 GCA_043759675.1 Sphingosinicellaceae bacterium | reverse complement strand
GCACCCGGTCGGCGGAATGTCGAACATGGACGGCTTTGACTATGCCGACATGGTCGAACAGACCCCGGTTGACACCCTGCTGCTCGAATATCGTGAGCCAAGCATCGACGGCGTGCCGGGAAAGCTGGTGGCTGCGGCACTTACCGACCGGCACAGTGACGGCCTGTCGATGGTGTACAGCTTCTACGATCCGGATAGCGACCGGTCGGGCCTCGGCAATTTCGTCATCCTCGACCATATCGCACGGGCTCGTGCGGCTGATCTTCCCTATGTCTACCTCGGCTATTGGATCGAGGGCTGTGGCCAGATGAGCTACAAGACAAGGTTCAAGCCCGTGGAACGCCTGACCCCGCACGGATGGCGACAGGTCGAGGGCTGATCACCCCTCGGCGAGTGCCGACGCCAGCAGCCGGAATTCCTCGCCACGCGGGCTGCTTGTCCGCCAGACCAACGCGATTTCCCGCGACGCATGTTCGCCTGCCAGCGGGCGCGACACAACGTGGGTGTTCGTCAATATCCCGGCATCGACGGCCATCTGCGGTAACAGGGTCAACCCCAGCCGGTTGTCGACCATCTGGACCAGCGTGTGCAGCGACGTCCCGAGAATCTTCGCCTCCGCCCTGAGTTCGGGTCGATTGCAAGCCGCCAGCGCCTGATCTTTGAGGCAATGGCCGTCCTCCAATAGCAGGAGACGCTGCTCGTCGATCGCTTCGGGCGGCACCCGCGGCAGATTGCCCGGTGGCTCGCTTTCGTGGAACGCAACTGTAAAGGCGTCGTCAAACAGTTTGACGCTCGCAACGTCGCCGCAGGCATAGGGCAGCGCCAGCAACACGCAATCGAGTTGCCCGCGCGCCAACGCCTTGCAGGCCAACCCGCTGGTTTCTTCCCGAAGGTAAAGTTTGAGATCGGGGTAACGAGCCCGCAGCTTGGGGAGCACCTTGGGCAGCAGGAAGGGTGCGATCGTCGGGATCACGCCAAGGCGCAGCTCGCCGGTCAACGGCTTCCCGGACGCCTGCGCAATCTCCGCCAATTCCTCGGCTTCGCGCAGGACAGCATGGGCCTTGAGCGCAATGCGGTCACCCAGCGACGTAAACCGGACCACCCGCCGCGTCCGTTCAACCAGCGTGGTACCGAGCAGCGCCTCCAGCTCCCGCAAACTCGACGACAGCGTTGACTGGGTAACAAAACAAGCCTCAGCCGCCTTGCCGAAATGCCCATGCTGCTGAAGCGCCGTCAGATATTGCAGCTGTTTGATCGTCGGAAGGTGCATGATCGATATTATCGATCAATTCGCGGCAACTAATCAAGCGCAGCGTCGCAAGCGGCCCCCAGCTCACAAACAAAACGGGCTCCGCAGATCCAGAGTAACTGCGAAGCCCTAGCTTTGTCGTCAGCCGCCCTTCGCCGACATCAGCCGACGTCGAACCGATCGAGGTTCATCACCTTGGCCCAAGCGGCAACAAAGTCACCGACGAACGCCGCTTGCGAATCCCCGGATGCATAGACCTCGGCGACCGCCCGGAGCACCGAGTTCGACCCGAAAACCAGATCAACACGTGTCCCTGTCCACTTCAACGCACCTGTTGAACGGTCACGTCCCTCAAATACATCCTCCGACCCGGCAACCGGCTGCCAACGGGTGTTCACATCGAGCAGGTTGACGAAGACGTCGTTGGACAACACCCCCGGCCGGTGCGTGAATACGCCGTGCGCCGACTGCCCGACATTGGTGTTTAGGGCCCGCATCCCGCCAATCAACACCGTCATCTCTGGCGCGGTGAGCGTCAGCAGCTGGGACCGGTCCACCAACAATTCCTCGGCTGATACGG
>JAYVLC010000245.1:0-2400 GCA_043759675.1 Sphingosinicellaceae bacterium | reverse complement strand
GGGTGGTTGAACAATTGTTTGATCACCGCTGGCGGGGCGGTCATCACGTCGGCACCGATTTTGGCGGCCTGGAGGACGTGGACCGGGTGGCGGACGCTGGCCACCAGGATTTCGGTGGCGAAGGTGTAATTGTCATAGATGGTCCGGATGTCGTCGATCAGGTCCATGCCATCCTGGCCGTTGTCATCCAGCCGCCCGACAAACGGCGAGATGAAGGTCGCGCCCGCCTTCGCGGCGAGCAGCGCCTGGTTGGCGGAAAAACACAGGGTGACGTTGGTCATCACATCTTGGTCGCTCAGCCGCTTGCAAGCCCGCAGGCCGTCCATGGTCAACGGCAGCTTGACGCAGACATTGGGGGCAATGGCGCGCAGGATATCGGCCTCGCGCATCATGCCGTCAAAATTGGTGGCGACGACCTCGGCGGACACCGGGCCTTCGACCAGCCCGCAAATTTCGGCGACCACTTCAAGGAATTTGCGCCCCGATTTGTGGATCAGGGTGGGGTTGGTAGTCACTCCGTCGAGCAGGCCAGTGGCGGCCAGTTCGGCAATGTCGGCGGTATCGGCGGTGTCGACGAAGAATTTCATGTGGGCGGGCCTCTCTGGCATTGGGATGTCAGAGGCTCTAACTAGTGCGGACCCCTCTCGCAATGTGCGCAGGAGGTGTTATATACGCCTAACTCACTGATGAAAGATCGACGACGATGGCAAGCGAGGCCCCGACAATCACCCTGACCGCGCCGGACCCGGTGCAGGTTGTGCAACTGAGCCAGGCATCGGGGCTGGTGCCCTTGCAGGATGCCCAGCGCACCGCGCTTGATGCACGGGTTGATGATTATGTCGACAAACTCGCTGCGATGGACGCCAATTCACCCGAGTTCGGGCAGAAGGTCGATGAACTGTCGGCACTTGGGCGGCGCGAAATTTCGGAAGCCGCAGGCCAGTCGAACCGGTTCCTTGACCGGCCGGTGCGCGCGATGGACAAGGACAGCGGCGTCGGTGCCGACCTGACGGCGTTGCGGCGCACGGTCGAGGACCTTGATCCCAGCAAACGCGGCAATCTGACCGCGCCGCGCAAGCTGTTCGGGATTCTGCCGTTCGGCAACCGGATGCGCAGCTATTTCAACAGCTATCAGTCGGCGCAGTCGCATATTTCGGCGATTTTGCAGCGTCTGGCCGGCGGCAAGGATGAGCTTTTGATGGACAATGCCGCCATCGACGTCGAGCGCGCCCATCTCTGGACGACGATGGGTAAGCTCGAACAGATGATCCACGTCTCAAAGACGCTCGATGTGCGGATCGAGGGCAAGGCGATGGAGCTTGAAACGAGCCAGCCCGCCAAATCCAAAGCGATGCGTGAAACCGCGCTGTTTTATGTGCGCCAGCGCAGCACCGACCTGCTGACCCAGATGGCGGTCAGCGTCCAGGGCTATCTGGCGCTCGATCTGGTCAAGAAGAACAATGTCGAACTGGTGAAGGGCGTTGACCGTGCCTCGACCACGACGGTCGCGGCGCTGCGCACGGCGGTGACCGTCGCGCAGGCGATGACCAACCAGCGGCTGGTGCTCGATCAGATCACCGCCCTGAACACAACGACTGCGAATATGATCGAATCGACCGGCGCGCTGCTGAAGGACAATACCGCCCGCATTCACGAACAGGCGGCAGGCGCCACCATTCCGGTTGAAACGCTGAAACGCGCCTTCCAGAATATCTATGACACAATGGACGCGATTGATCAGTTCAAGCTGAAATCGCTCGATTCGATGAAGGTGACGGTCGACGCATTGTCGGGAGAAGTTGAGAAATCGCGGGGCTACATCGCCCGGGCGGAAGGCGCATCGCAGGCGAAACTGTCGGGTAGCACCCAGTCCAGCTTTGAGGCCATTGCCGGATAATGGTCCGCGAAGTCGATGAGGTTCTCGCCCGGTGGGACGAGCAGGAGCGGCGGCTGCGCAGCACGCCCGAGGCTGAACTGGCGCGCCGTCACCGCCGCCAGCGTGCGGTCGGGCGGGCCGGCAGGACGCTCGGTCGGCTTGGCATCGCGGCGGCAACGGTGATGTTCGGGCTGCTGCTCTATGGCCTGATCATCGCGCCGCTGGGCATCGATGGCCTGTTCACCGGCATCGGCCTGGCGATTGTCGCGATGGTATTGGTGCTGGTGATGTCGCGCGAGCGGGCAATTGCGCCGGCAACCATCGCTGCCGCGCCGCCCGCATTGCTGCCGGCAAAGACCGACGCCTGGCTCGACCGACAGCGCAAGCAATTGCCGTCGGCAGCGGCCCCGGTGCTCGACGCGATCTCGACCCGGCTGGCGCAGTTGCAGCCGCAGCTGGCGCTGGTGGATGCCCGCGCCCCGATGGCGCTCGATCTGAGCCGGTTGCTCGGTCAGCATCTGCCC
>JAYVLC010000244.1:0-7536 GCA_043759675.1 Sphingosinicellaceae bacterium | reverse complement strand
TTGGCGGCCCGATTGGCGTTCTGGCGGATCTGGTTGATGTCGTCGAAGTCGGCGTCGCCCGGCGCATGGCGCAGCATCATCAGGTCGCAATAGCCGATGACAGCAGTCAGGATGTTGTTGAAGTCATGGGCCACCCCGCCCGCAAGCTGACCCACCGCCTGCATCTTGGTAGCCTGGGCGACCTGTCGTTCAAGTTTCAGCTGCTCCCGGTTATCCCGCAACGACAGGATGATTTCGGTCGCGGTCGGGTCAGGAGCCCGCGCAATCCACAGCGACGAATCCTCGTCGGGTCGGGCCTTCAGGTGGACTTGCAGATCGCGAGGCTTGCCGTGGCGGCTGGCAGCGCGGCGAACGGCTTCGGACACCAGCGCCTTGTCTTCGTCGATGACCAGGTCGCTGGGATAGATCAGCGCGTCGCTGTCCGCCTCGCCCGCCGCAGCCAGAAATGCCGCATTCATATAGCCAAGCCGCCCGTCTCGATCGGCGACCGCCAGCCCAAGCGGCAATATCGACAAAAAGGCTGCAATATCACCCTGCCCGACTTTCCGGGCCGGGCCGTCCAGCCCTTCCGGAACCAGGACAAACAGATAGGCCTCGGCATCTTCAAGCCCGGCGCGCAGTGGCATCTCGGTGACGCCGACCGCGATTGTCGACCCATCGGCCCGCCGCAACCGGGGTTGATCAGCGCCAAGGTCGAGCACATCGGTCAGCAGCAGCGGCTTGTCGCGACCGGTCGCGATGTGGAACGCCGCATTGGCTGCAATGACCCGCCCGTCGCGGGCGGTGAGCAGACAGAATAAATCGGCCGACCCGAGCCAGGCCCCCAGCGGCCCCTCCACAAACGCTGTCGCCTCGGCATGGGCTTGTTCGACCGCTGCCGGCCGCAGGGTCCACAGCAGGTGCGTCCGGCTGGCCTCGGCCGGACGGGCGGAGATCCGCAATCGTCCAAACCTTGTCCCCGTCGCCACGGAAATCTCGCCCTCCCCAAACAGATCGCGCCGTGCCCGTTCGGCAACTGTGATCACCACCCCCGTTGCGCTTTGTTCAAGATCAAAGGGCGACGGATAGCCACCAACGGCGCGGCTATAGGCGTCGTTGGCACAAACCAGCCGCCCCGCCGCATCGGTGATTGCCAGCGCGTCAGTCTGTGACTGGATTGCGGCGCGGACCAGAGCCCAGTCGATCCGCCCGCCACCGCGCCGCGCCCGACCAAGCGCCGCCACATAGCCAATTGCTGCGGCCGACAGGATGACCGCGCCATAGATTGCGGCGGCCTCCCACGCCTGCATCGTCCAGCCAACCAGCAGCACCGAAACCAGCCCAAGCAGCACGGCGCCTGCAATGACCTTGACGAAATCGCTCTGCGCACCCGGCAGGCGCGGCCATTCGATCGGGTCTGGCAGGGGTTCGGCGTTGTCCGCCGGTTCGGGAGCAGATGACATGTCCTGACTGTTCCGCTGGACCGATGTTGACGTCAAGCACCATCGCAAGGTTGCAGGGCGTCGCCCCGGCTGGCTATGAGGGCGGGTGTCCGCCGCCGAACCCTCCCCCTTTTCCTTTCGCGACTATCGCTATTTCTGGTTGATGCGCCTCAGTTTCACGATGGCGAGCACCATGCTGGTCATTGTTATCGGCTATCAGGTCTATGGTCTGGCGCGCTTAACGATGGATATCAAGCAGGCATCCTTCCTGCTCGGGATGATCGGGTTGGTGCAGTTCGTGCCACTGTTTCTGCTGACCCCGCTCTCGGGTTATGCCGCAGACCGGATGGACCGGCGACTGATCGTCCGCCTGTCGCTGCTTGTCGAGTTTGGCTGCGCAGCCTTTTTGGCGGTGCTGGCGTGGCAGGGTGCGATGTCGTTGCTGGCGCTGTTTGGCGTGTCGGTCGGACTCGGGATCGCCCGCGCTTTCGCCGGGCCCGCGCTGGCATCCTTTGCACCCAACATCGTTCCGCCGGCCGTGCTGCCAACCGCCATCGCCTGGAGCTCGATTGCCTGGCAGTCCGGCGCAGTTCTTGGACCACCGATCGGCGGACAATTATACGCAATCGCCCCTGTCGCTCCCTACGCGACCGCCACCGCCCTGCTGGCGGTTTCGCTTGTGATGTCGATGCTGATCTGCCGAATCCCGCGCGGCAATGCGGGGCAAAGCCACCCGGTCCGCGCCATCATCGACGGCCTGCGCTATGTTCGCGACAACCGGATTGTGCTCGGTGCGATTTCGCTCGACCTGTTTGCCGTGCTGCTTGGCGGCGCGGTGGCGATGCTCCCGGTCTACGCCCGTGACATCTTGCATGTCGGATCGGACGGGCTTGGACTGCTGCGGGCCGCTCCTGCCCTTGGTGCCGCGCTCACCGCGCTGTTCCTGACATGGCGCCCGATCCGGGTCAAAGTCGGCATCAAAATGTTCGCAGGTGTTGCCGTATTCGCACTCGCAACCATCATATTTGGCCTGTCGACCAACATGTGGCTGTCGCTCGCTGCGCTGGTCCTGCTCGGGGTTGGCGATATGGTCAGCGTCTACATTCGCTCCAGCCTCATTCAGTTGCACACGCCCGATGCGATGCGCGGCCGGGTGTCAGCGGTCAGCGGCGTGTTTATCTCGGCCTCCAACGAGCTTGGCGAGTTCGAATCGGGCGTAACCGCAGCCTGGCTCGGCCCGGTGGAGGCCGTGGTCATCGGCGGCGTCGGGGCGTTGATTGTTACCGGTCTGTACGTCTGGCGCTTCCCCGAACTCCGCCTCGCCGACCGCTTTGCCGCACCAGCGCCAAAGCCACCGGACTAAGCGTAAAATAAATCCTATGTTGATTTCAGGCCCGCGCTGGTGCGCAGTGCCGCCAGCCATATTCTTTCGGAGCAGAGATCATGACCATCGCCGCCAGCGTCCTCCACACCATCGGCAATACGCCGCATATCCGCATCAACCGGATTTTCGGCGACAGTGCTCAGGTCTGGGTGAAGTCGGAGCGGTCCAATCCCGGCGGCTCGATCAAGGACCGCATTGGCCTTGCCATGGTGGAGGACGCTGAGCGCTCGGGCCTGCTGCAACCCGGTGGTACCATCGTCGAGCCGACCAGCGGCAACACCGGCATCGGCCTTGCGATGGTCGCGGCGGTCAAGGGCTACAAGCTCATCCTTGTCATGCCAGATTCCATGAGCATTGAACGTCGCCGTCTGATGCTGGCCTACGGTGCAAAATTTGACCTGACGCCGCGCGAAAAGGGCATGAAGGGTGCCATTGAACGCTCGATGGCCATCGTCGCTGCGACTCCCGGCGCGTGGATGCCCCAGCAATTTGAGAATGCTGCCAATATCGCGGTCCACACCCGCACCACGGCGCAGGAAATCCTGACAGACTTCAATGACGCGCCGCTGGATGTGCTGGTCACCGGCGTCGGGACGGGCGGCCACATCACCGGCTGTGCCGAAGTCCTGAAGAAAGCCTGGCCCAACCTCAAGGTGTTCGCGGTTGAACCGACGCTGTCCCCGGTGATCAGCGGCGGCCAACCCGGCCCGCACCCGATCCAGGGCATCGGCGCCGGCTTCGTCCCGAAGAACCTCCACACGCAATTGCTCGACGGCGTCATCCAGGTCGCCCCTGACGACGCCAAGGACATGGCGCGCCGCTCGGCCCGCGAGGAAGGCTTGCTCGTCGGCATCTCCAGCGGCGCAACGCTGTCGGCCATCGCGCAGAAACTCCCCGAATGGGGCAATGTCCGGGTCCTCGGGTTCAACTACGACACCGGCGAGCGCTATCTCTCAGTGCCGGATTTCCTGCCGACGGAGTGAGGTTTCGGCCCGACCGAATTCAGCAGTGCTGGGGGACGGACCACCGGCGCGCCAGCTGCATCCTCGTAAGCTGCAGCGAGCTTCAGGCAATCCAGTTCCCGGTGGACTGGCGCAATGATCTGAAGGCCAATCGGCTGACCCGCCGACCCGAATCCCGCTGGAACGGCGAGCGACGGGCAACCGGTCATGGTAACGAAGCAAAGCGCCTGTTGCCATTCATGGTAGGTCTGCATCGAATGCCCAGCGATCATCCGGGGCCAATTTTCCTTCGCACTGAACGGAAATACCTGTGATGATGGGGCGATGAGATAGTCGTAGTGTTGAAAAAGCGATTGCGTGGCGCGTGTCCAGTCGCTCCTCACGGCAGCCTCGGCAAGAATATCGAGCCCGGTCAGTGGAATGCCAGTTTCAACCTCATAAATTGCCTCCGGCTTCATCTGGGCGCGTCGTTTCTGGTCCTGATAGTGATCCATCAATCCACCCGCGATCTGATTGGCACGAAGCCGGACAAATGCGCGCCAGACTCTTTCGAGCGGATAGTTCGGGAAAGCGTCCTCAATGATGCATCCCAATGATTCAAATGTCTTCAACGCAGTAACACACGTCTCCAAAACGCCCGGTTCATGCGGGACGAATCCACCAAAATCGCCTACCCAAGCAATCCGTTTGCCTCGGACCTCGCCGAGGATAGGTCCGCGAAATTCCGATCCGTCACCGACCAGCGATAAGGGCAGTCTCGGGTCTGCGCCAGCCTGCACGGAAAGGAGCAATGCCAAGTCAGCGACATTGCGTGCCATTGGCCCGGTTACACCGAAGTTGGGCAACCACACTTCCCTTGTCAGTTCCGGAACCCGGCCGATGCTGGGGCGAAAACCATAAATGCCATTCCATCCGGCCGGATTTCGCAGACTCCCACCATAGTCCGTCCCGTCCGCCAGCGGGAGCATGTGCAGCGCCAACCCGACGGCTGCTCCGCCACTGCTACCGCCGGCCGACTTGCTTGGGTCATAGGCATTGGCGGTCGTGCCATAGACTGGATTGTAGGTATGTGATCCCAGCGCAAACTCCGGCGTATTGGTCTTGCCAACAAAAATGACCCCTGCCTTGCGAAGCCGAGACACGGACAGACTGTCGCTCGATGCAATCTGATCGCGGAAAATCGGCGACCCTTGCGTAAATCGGATGCCCTTGACCGGCTGGATATCTTTTACCGCATGCGGAAATCCGTGCAGGGGACCGGTCGCTTCACCGCGCGCCAGCTGCGTATCGCGGTCGCGTGCCTGACGGATTAGGTCCTCGCGCGGCTGCAACGCCACAATCGCGTTGACCGCTGGGTTGAGGCGGTCAATCTGGTCAAGGTAGGCTGTCATCACCTCGACGCACGAAACTGTCCGCCTACGGATCGCATCCTGGAGACTGACGGCGTCCATCCCCACGATGTTCGCTACATCGGCCGCCGCCGAACGACCGGACACCGCAGCCACACTGGCCACTGCGCCGAGTTGCAACAGGGAGCGACGATCAATGACGGCCGAAGCGCTTTTCATGTCAGATTCGATCAATTTTCCCATGCCGCGGCAGAGGCTAGTTCAACACAGCAAAATGTCCATGATTTGCGCGCAGTCCCGTTATTCTTCCCACCCCCGCAACCCCGCTCGCAACCGCCCCAGCGCGGCTTTCTTGATCTGGCATACCCGTGCTGCGCCTACGTCCAGCACCGCGCCGATTTCGTCGAGGTTCAGCTCCTCGACAAAATACAGTTGCAGCACCAGCGCCTCGCGCTCGGGGAGTTGGGCGATGTTGGCCGAGAGCGCGCAGCGCAGTTCGTCGCGCGCCGCATCGTCAAACGCGTCGGGTTGGTCGGCGGCGAACCACATCGAATGTTCCGAATAGACATCATCGAGCGATTCATGGCGCGATCCGGCGGCGGCATCGACGGTTGCGCGGTACGCGCCTGCCGACAGCCCGAGCCGGGTGGCCATTTCGTCGCTGGTCGGGTCGCGGCCCATGACATGTGCCAGCTCTGCTGCGGTCTCCCGAAGCCGTCGCGCGCTTTGCATCGCCCCCCGGCCGATGGTTGCCATGCGCCGGAGGTGGTCGATCATCGCGCCTTTGACGCGCAGACTGGCATAGGTCGAAAATGCCGCCTCTCCGCGCTCGACAAAGGTGCCCGCCGATTCAACCAAGGCCAGCATTCCGATTTGCACGAGATCATCAATCTCAACCGATCCGCGGGCGCGGCCGTGCACATGCCAGGCAATTTTGCGAACGAGGTTGCGGTGCGCCGCGATCAGCCGGTGCGCTGCAGGGGGAGCACCGGGCGGGGCATAGGTCGGGGCAAGGTCAGGCGCGCTCGCCACCGCTGCCCTCCGATCCGATCCGCCCAAGCGCCACAACGATGGCGCGGCAGACCTTTGACGCCCGCGCCGCGCTGATCCCGTCGGGGCCGACGATCGCGGCAAGTGACAGCCCGCTGCCAAGCAGCACTGAAAGCATTGCACCCGGCCGCTCCAGGTCCTCGACGATCACCGCGCCGTCGCAGCTTGAAAACGTCACCGCCCAATCATCGGCACTGCGGTCGGCGGGCAGCAGGACCAAAGTCCCGACATCGGGTACCTGCCGCATCGCAGCCCGCGCCGCCGCGATGTCGTCTGTGGCGACGAACAGAACAGCGTCGCGGGCGACGGACTTCGGAACCGGCTGCACCAGGCCAAGCTGAACGGGCTTGACGCCGCGCGTCGCCGCAATTCGGGCCGCGACGTCGCTGGTGCCTGCCAACGGCCCGGCCAGCAATAGCGCGACGCCGCCAGACGGCGGCGTGCCGATGCTGAGCCGTCGTTCAATCCCGGCAACAAACCGGACCCAGAGATCCGCGGCGCTGACCGGGTCGGCGATTGTGCGCAAAAGCGGCGCATAGCTGTCTTCGGCAAAGCCCAACCGCCTAGCTTGCGCTGTAAAGCGGGCGATTGCCGGGGCGACCCGCGCTGATGCGGCGGTCAGCTCGACCCCCCTGGCATGCGAACGCGCGCCGAGCAGGACCGCGTCTGCCCCCATCTGGCTGGCAACCAGCCCGAGCGCGGCGCTGCTCGTTTTGGCGACTACGCTGGCGACATCCATGTCAATTCTCCTCGACGCCGATCACGGCAACCATGTCGATCGCCTTGCTCGGCGGCAGTTCGCTCACCGACAGGATGGCAAGGCCGGGCAACCTCGTGCGAGTCAGCGCACGGACGGCCCGCCGCACCGGCGGTGACACGACGATCGCACACTGTTCAGCAAGGTTCGTGCCAGCTTCCGCAAGTGTCGCCGCCGCGCGCTCCAGCCCGGCGATCAGCGCTCGCCCACCGGCCGGATCGGCAAAACACGGATCGGACGGATTGTCCCGGACCCCGAGGATCAACTGGCGTTCAATCTCCCCGTCGAGCGTCAATAGCTTCAGAGGTTCGCGCAGGCCGCTCAGCCGCTGCACGATCAGGCTGCCGAGCGCTGGCCGGACCAGTTCGATCAGCTCACCAGGGTCGGTGCTGCGTCCTGCGATCGCCGCCAGCGCCTCGGCGATCCGGCGAAAATCGCGGATCGGCACGCCTTCATCAAGCAACCCGCGCAGCACCGCGACCACGGTTCCGAGCGGGATGACCTTGGGTGCCAACGCTGCCGCCAGCTGCGGAGCTTGCCCCTGCAAATGGTCGATCAGCTTCTGTGCCTCATCAAAGCCGAGCATCCGCGACAGGTCAGCGCCCAGCAGGCT
>JAYVLC010000243.1:0-7211 GCA_043759675.1 Sphingosinicellaceae bacterium | reverse complement strand
ACCAGCAGTGCCGTGTTGGCGATGCCGCCGAGCGCGACATTCGCAAACATTCCGGGGCGCAAGCGCCCGCCGCGATTGGGTAGCTCAATCCGCACTGTGAGTGTTCGGCTGTCGGTCTGCGCGGTTGGCAGGACCGCAAGGATGCGACCGCTGAATGTCTCGCCTGGGAAGGCTGCGAGCGTGGCGCTGGCGCTCTGTCCAATACGAACACTTCCTGTCTGGGCTTCGGGGACCGCAGCATTGAGCCAAACGGTTCCAAGGCCGGTCACTTGGGCCAAAGTCTGCCCTTGCGCCAATGCCACTCCGGCGCGCGCATCGAGCGTCTGGATCACGCCCGAGATTGGCGAGGTGATGGTGATCGCCCCGTTGGTGCGGCCGCTACGTTCGACGCTGGAGATCACGCCCTCGGACATACCCATCAGGCGCAATCGCTGGCGCGCCGCAACGGTGAGATCAGGGCGACCGAGCCGTTTGACGCTCAGAAACTCGGTCTGCGCGCCGCCCCATTCGGGCAATTGCACATCGGCAATCGGTGCGCCCGCGCGGATGACATCCCCGGGAGCGCGGGCGTAAACCCGCGACACGAAGCCGCCCGAACGCGCCTGAATGATCGCGACATCGCGCTGGTTGAAGTCAATGCTGCCTGTCACATTGAGCGTGGCGGCAAGGCTCCCCATTTGCGCCGCGACCACGCGAACACCGAGGTTTTGCATGGCGGCGGGATTGATCGTGACCTCCGGCGCTTCGCCGGGTGCGCCACCTTCTTCCGCATATTTGGGCTGCGTCTTCATCCCCATTGAGGATAATGCGCCGGGATTGTCATAATGCTCCAGTGGCACCATCGGATCATAGTAATAGAGTATCTTGCGCGCAGGGGATGACACGGCGCTCTCATTATTGCCGGTCTGTCCCAACCAATATCCGCCGATGCCGGCAACGAGTGCAGCGGCCAATACACCAGCGCGCCAGCGCGCAGCCTCAGTCATTGTGACAGTCATTGGCTGTCTCCCTCGCTAGAATTTTGCCTATAAGTCATGTTGATACGGATCGCGTCGCGCGCGACATCGGCCTCGCGCGCGAGTCTGTCGATTTCAGCTTCGGCCAGAGCGAGCGACGACAGCAAAGCCGAGCCGAGATCGACAGTTCCCGCGCCGTAACTGTCTCGGTCAAGCACTGCCCGTTTGCTCGCTAAGGGAACGAGCTTGTTCCGGGCATTCTCCAAGCGTTGATGGTGCATCAAATGATCAGCGAGATCACCTTCAAGTGCCGCCAGCACCTCACGCTCCGCCGCGATACGATCAAATCGCACTCGATTTGCTTGGCTTGCTGCGGCAGCAATCTTTGGGTCTTGCCGCCGCCGTGAGAAGAGCGGCAGGTCAATCGAAACGCCGACCGATACCAAATCACCATAATTGGGTTCACGACGCCCATAAGAGGCACTGACCTTCCAGTCAGGCCGCTTCTCGGCACGGGCGAGGCGCGTATCGGCATCCGCCGCCACCGTTTGGGCATCCATCACGCGCAGGCTCGGTAATTGGGCAATTCCGGCGATCAGCTTACCGCGATCCACCATCAGTTCGGGCGGCGCACCAGCCACCTCGGGGTTCGGATCACCCGTAAACCGCGCCAGCATCGCGCGGGCCTTCGCTACCTCGGCGGTAAGTGATGCGCGGCGATCATTCACTTGAGCACGGAGTTGGTCCGCTTCCAATGCTTGCGAAGGTCGCGCGCTGCCCGACATCAGCCGCGCCGAGCCGGTTGCTTGGAGGTCATGCAGATTTCCATCAAGCAGGGTCAATTGCCCGAGACGCTTACCGGCATAATAGAGATCGACCCAAGCCAAAGCGGTTTGAAGCCGGATGCTCTGCACTTCAACGCGGGCATCGGCCTCAGCGATACCAATCTCCGCCGTCGCCCGCACGGCGCGGGCATGGCGCTTGGCCGGATTGATAAATTGCTGGCTGACCCCAATCGTCGTCATTGTGAAATTGTCGCGGTTGAGTGTTCCGGCGTCTGGCCCCGTGATGGGGAAATCGCGGACACCAACATCAAGCGTCGGATCAGGTAAACGGCCAGCCGCAATGGCCGCCGATTGTGCCGCTTCAACACCTGCAGCACGACCACGCAACGAAGGTGCATCCGCTGCGGCACGTTCGAGGGCGGCACGAAAGGTCAGTGGCTCCGCCATTGCCAGGTAGGGCATGGCTGATGCCAGTATGACCGCGGAAATCAAATATCTCATCATTATGCCCCGTTTCAACAAGTGGACACGCCGAAATGACTGCCAGCCAACCGGTGGAGTGCAGACGCACCTCGCCGATCAGCATGGTCAGGTCAGGGCATTATCCGTGGGAAGCGTTTGCGCCCTTGTGTGGCATCGCCATGCAATCCGTCGCCATCGCCGCGTCGCGCGTCATCGCCGACGCGATCGACGCGGAGGTCAGAGTCGCAAGGCCAGCGGCGATTGTGAGCAAAATCTTCATTTTAAATATCCCTGGTTGAATCTCGTGTTAGCGCCGAGCGGCATTTGATGCCGCTAAACGCCAGCCGGTTCAGCCAAGGAGCGCAGGTGGATAAGGATCGGGTGGGACAATACGGCCACTAAGTACAGGCGTTGCTGACCACTGGTAGAGTGCGGAAACCGCAAACTGGCTGCCCAGAACGGGCGACTGGACATCAAGACCGACGAACGCGGCACATCCAGCCATCGCAAAGCAACCCGCCTTCATGTCCTTGCAGGGCGCAGGGGTTGTGTCAGATTTTTGCTGACCCATCGCGCAATCCGCCATCCCAGCCATCGCGGACACATGATCCTGTTGCATCGTCGCACACGGCGGCGACGCAAATGCCACGCCTTGTCCGACGAGGCCAAGGATGACCCCGAGCAACAGAAAATGGCGAAACAGGATTTTCATAGCGGTGCCGAATTGCGCTTTGAGGGCGTGAAAGTCAATTCGGGGCCGAATCTGCGAAAGTTACTGAGTGGCCGCATCGGGCGGACTCGGACGCGAAGCCCAAAAATGGCTGGTCTGCGTCAACTATGTCAGTGATTTACCAGTCACCGATATTGATGGTCGGGGAGAGAGGATTCGAACCTCCGGCCCTCTGGTCCCAAACCAGATGCGCTACCAGGCTGCGCCACTCCCCGACGAAGGCGTCCCTAGCGGTCGCAGCGTCTCCCGTCAAACGAAAGGGGCCGGGAAGTCGCCTCCCCGACCCCTTTTTTGTTTGTGCTACCAAACCTTGATGCGCTGCTCCGGCGCCAGGTAGTATTTCTGGCCTGCGGTCGCCCCCCAAGCTGCGTACCAAGCGTCAAGGTTACGCACGACATAAGGCCGGAAATGACCCGGCGTGTGCGGGTCAGTCGCCAGCTGCGCCTGAAGCGACGCATCGCGGTATTTTTGCCGCCAAACTTGCGCGAAGCCGAGGAAGAACCGCTGGTCACCAGTACGTCCGTCAATCACCGGTGCTTCCTTGCCACCAAGAGATTTGTGGTAGGCGTCAAGCGCAATCGTCACGCCAGCCAGATCGGCCATATTCTCGCCCAGCGTCAGCCCGCCGTTGACCTTTGATCCCGGCAGCGGTTCATAGGCCCCGTATTGGGCAACAACCTTGTCGGTCAGCGCTGTAAAGCGTTTGACATCCTCCGGCGTCCACCACTCGGTCAGCTTGCCCGTTGCGTCATATTTCCGCCCCTGGTCATCAAAATGATGACTGATCTCGTGACCGATAACCGCCCCGATACCACCGTAATTAACCGCGGGATCAGCCTTTGGATCAAAGAATGGCGCCTGCAGGATTGCCGCCGGAAACACAATCTCGTTCAGACCCGGGTTGGCATAGGCGTTGACGGTCATCGGAGTCATGAACCACTCGGCCCGGTCGATTGGTGCGCCGAGCTTGGCGATGTTCCGGTCGTATTCGAACAGCACCGCCCGCTTGGCATTGCCATATGCGTCGCCGCGCACGATCACCAGCGACGAATAGTCTCGCCACGCCGATGGATAGCCGATCTTCGGGGTGAACGCCGCCAGCTTGGCTTTCGCCTTGACCTTGGTCTCCGTTGCCATCCATTCGAGGTTGCCCAACCGTTCGTCCATCGCCGCGATGATGTTCTTCACCAATTCGTCTGCCTGGGATTTTGCTTCGGGCGGGAAGTATTTTGCGACATAAAGCTGGCCAAGCGCTTCACCGAGCGATGCGGTGACCGCATCTGTTCCGCGCTTCCACCGGGGCTGAATCTGCGGTGTGCCGGACAATATCGTGCCCTTGAACGCAAAATTCTCATCGACAAATGCCTTTGGCAGCGATGGCGCCCGGTCGGAGATGATTTGGTAGGTCAGCCAGTCTTTCCAGACCGACAATGGTTTTGACGCGACAAGCGCAGCCATCCCCTTAAATGCGCTGGGCTGCGCAACAATGATCGCCGGCTGGCTACCAACGCCAGCCGTATCGAAATAGGCCTTCCAGTCAAAGCCGGGGGCCTTCTTCGCAAATTCGGCCAGCGTCCATTTGTTATAGGTCTTGTCGTCGTCACGGCTGTCGACCCGGTTCCAGTGGACCGTCGCAATCTGGCGCTCCAGCTCATAAATGCCTTTGGCCTTGGCCATTGTCTCCGCTGCTGGCGTACCGGCGAGCTCAAGCATTTTGGCAATGTGCACGACATATTTCGCGCGCGCCTCGACATAGGACGGCTTGTCGACAAGGTAATAGTCCCGGTCCGGCAGTCCGAGCCCGTCCTGTCCAAGGTAAACAACATAAACGTCAGGATTTTTGGCATCCTGGTTGATAAATCCGTTGAACGGCGTTGGACCGTTCACCTTGAATTCTTCGGCAAACCGGCGGGCCAGCTCGGATCTGGTCTTGATCGCGCCAACCTTGGCGAGCTCTGCGAGCAGCGGGGTTGCCCCGATCGATTCAATCGCAGCCTCATCCATGAAGCTCGAATAATAGTCGCCGACCTTCTGCGCCTCGCTGCCGGGCGCACCGCCGCTGGCGGCGGCAGCGTCAATAATCTCGCGGGTTCGTGACTGGCTCAAATCCCGCAGTCGGGTGAACATGCCATAGTTTGAGCGATCTGCGGGAATTTCCAAGGTTTTCAGATAGGCTCCATTGGCGAACTGCACCCAGTCATCGCCCGTCTTGACGCTGCGATCCATGCCGTCGACATCAAATCCCCAGGTCCCGATATCGGGTTTCGGGGCAGCGGCGGGCGCCTCGGCGATGGGCGCGACAGCAACGGGCACTGGTGCGGTGACGGTTTTGGTCATGGAGCAGGCGGACAGTGCAACGCTGGCTGCAGACAGCATGAGAATGTGCTTGAGCAACGGACAACCTTTCAAGGTGTTTGAGATGGGCCGGACACTAGCGTTTCATGCCGAAGGTGCAAGGCGCGTTATTTCACAGGCTTGTCACATTGAACACCCAGCCGGAATCGCCGGTCGGGCCGTGAGGCGATCAGGCTTCGGCCCGCGCCCGACGGCGGTTCCGGCGTGCCCAACGCAATCTGGTCCGCATGTCCCAGCCGATCCGCACCGCTAATGCGCCGCCCGCACTTGTCACGATCGCCAGCGGGGCGAGCCCGATGCCTGTCGTTGCAATCCAGTGCAGGCCGATGGCTAGCCAGCCGACCGGTGCCACCGCAGCAGCAGCCCCTGCCTCCGGGGCCATGATCCACATGCCCAACGTATGTGCGCCAAATATCAGCGGCGGCAATGTCACAGGGTTGACCGCCCAGGTAACCCCCACCGAGACGATTGCGTTGGCCCGCATCGGGATCGCTGCGGCCACTGCAAAAATCGTGTGGGCGACCGGGATCAGGATCGCAAAGAACAGCCCGACACCGACGCCCCGTGTCACCGAGCGTCGGTTCAGGTGCCACAGATTTGGGTCTTCGAGTCTGTGCGCGATTGGCCGCAACAGCGGAAGGCGCTGCAAGGCCTCCCGGCTTGGGGATTTGCGTTTGATATAGTGAACGATGCGACGCATGGATGCTGCCTATAGGCTCGACGTGACGGGTTTGTTGAGTGGTGTTTAGGGGAGGTTAGCCTCGGTCGCGCATGATGCGACCCTGCTCGCGCTTCCAGTCCTGTTCCTTGGCATGTTCGCGCTTGTCGTGGAGCTTGCGACCCTTGCCGAGCGCCAGCTCGACTTTCGCCCTGCCCCGGTCGTTGAAGTAGATCGACAGTGGCACAAGAGTCATGCCCTGACGCTGAATTGCGCCTTGTAATTTTCCAATTTCCCGTGCTTTCATAAGCAATTGCCTTGGCCGCTTCGGTTCATGGTTGAACCGATTGCCCTGGAGGTACTCCGGGATATTCGCGTTGATCAGGAACAGTTTTCCGTCCTTCACTTCGGCATAGCTCTCGGCAATGCCGCCGTCCCCTGCCCGCAGCGATTTTACCTCGGTTCCGGTCAGGGCAATTCCGGCTTCGAAGGTCTGATCGATGGCATATTCATACCTGGCGCGGCGGTTTTCCGCGACGGTCTTGACCTTCAGGCCGACCGTCGCAAGCTGGGGGCGTGACATCAGCCAAGCCCGCCCAGAGCAGCATCAACGGCGCGGCGCGATGCCTCTGACGACGCAGTGATCGGCAGCCGCGTATCAGCAGTCATGCGTCCAGCCCGCGCCAGAGCATATTTTGCCGGCCCCGGACTCGCATCGGTAAACAGTGCAGCGTGCAGCGGATAGAGCCGGTCGTTGAGCGCCAATGCTCCTGCCGCGTTGCCGGCAAGGCTTGCCGCCTGAAACTCGGCGCAAAGCCTGGGGGCGACATTCGCCGTGACCGAAATACAGCCAACCCCGCCCATCGCATTGAACCCGAGCGCCATGTCATCGTTGCCGGACAGCTGACAAAACCCCGTCCCGCAGGCCAATCGCTGCGCTGTCACCCGCGCCAAGTCGCCGGTTGCGTCCTTGATACCCACAATCGACGGAAAGTCGGTGACGAGCCGGGCCATCGTATCAACGTTCATATCGACGACGCTGCGGCCCGGAATATTGTAGATGATGATCGGCAAATCGCATGCCCCGGCCAGCGCTGCAAAATGGGCATAAAGCCCTGCCTGGCTCGGCTTGTTGTAATAGGGGCAAACGACCAACGCTGCAGAGGCACCCGCTGATTTGGCGTGACGCATGTGGATCAGCGCCGTGGCCGTGTCATTCGATCCGCAGCCGGCGATGACCGGGACCCGCCCTGCCGCTGCATCGA